>JAEURM010000044.1 GCA_016789245.1 Anaerolineales bacterium | reverse complement strand
CCAACGCTAACGCGCCAATTAAGTACACCCACTTGGTAATAGGCAACCGCGCCCACAGCCCGCCCATGTTGCGCATATCTTGTGGGTCAGAATGATCATGCGCATGATGCGCGCCCCGCTCCATGGCTTGAATGACCGAGCCAGAGCCGAGGAACAACAGCGCTTTGAAGAAGGCGTGCGTAACAAGGTGGAACATACCGGCCACGTAGCCGCCAAGGCCCACCGCCGCAATCATGAAGCCCAGTTGCGAGATGGTGGAATAGGCCAGCACGCGCTTAATATCCATTTGCGCCACAGCGATGGTGGCCGCGAGGATGGCCGTAATCGCGCCCACCCAAGCCACCACTTCCATTGAAAGCGGCGCAAACTCAAACAGCACATGCGTACGCGTAATCATATAAATGCCGGCCGTGACCATGGTAGCGGCGTGGATGAGGGCGGAAACGGGCGTGGGGCCGGCCATGGCATCCGGCAACCACACGTACAGCGGCACTTGCGCCGATTTGCCCGCCGCGCCCAAGAGCAGGAGTAACGTAATAGCGGTGAGCGTGCCTGTGAACGCCCCGCCGTTTTTCTCCACCACTTCAAAAAC
This sequence comes from Anaerolineales bacterium, assembly GCA_016789245.1. The sequence continues at coordinate 10,244 of JAEURM010000044.1, read as the reverse complement.
TTCTTTGTACGCCAGTGAGCCGAACGTCCAGAAAATCAGGAACATGGCCAGCATCAGGCCAAAGTCACCGATGCGGTTCACCACAAAGGCTTTCATGGCGGCGCGGGCGTTGCCAATGTTCTTCTCGCCTTTCTCAAACCAGAAGCCGATGAGCAGGTAAGAGCATAAGCCCACGCCTTCCCAACCCACAAAGAGCGTGAGGAAACTATCACCCGTCACCAACACCAACATGCTGGCAAGGAACAAATTGAGATAAACGAAGAAGCGCGTGTAGCGGCCTTCATCATGGTTGTGGTGTACGTCTTCGCGCATGTAGCCCAGCGCGTAAACGTGGATGAGCGTGCCTACGCCGCTTACCACCAGCATCATCGTCACGGAGAGCGTATCCACCAGAAACGCCCATTCCACTTTAAACTCGCCGATGTGAAGCCATTCGGCTAACACAACTGTTTCCGCGTGAAAGCCATTGCCCACCAGCGCGGCGTACTGCGTGAGCGCGATGCCAAACGAAGCGGCGGCGGCCACCACCGCTAACAATGCGGCACGCTGGCCACCCAACTGCTTGCCGAACAAAGCATTAATGGCAAAGCCCGCCAGCGGAATAAAGATGATGAGGGGAGCGAGTGAGAACATGACAAATTCTCTAATTCTCCAATTCTCTTTTTGAGAATTAGAGAATTGGAGGATTAACCTTTCAACTGACTAATCTCATCCACGTTGATGCTCTTTTTAGTGCGGAAAATGGTGACGATGAGGGCCAGCCCCACCGCCACTTCTGCGGCGGCCACCACCATGACGAAGAACACAAACACTTGGCCAGATACATCCATAAACTGCCGCGCAAACGCCACAAAGGCCAAGTTGGCCGAGTTGAGCATCAACTCTACAGACATGAAAACAATAATGGCATTGCGGCGTGTGAGCACGCCAATCACGCCCAGCGTGAACAAAATGCCGGATAGCGCCACAAAGTAGGAAGTTGGAATGAGTGGAAACATTTCAAAATTTAATCACCAATAACGAATAACTGGTTATTGGTGATTCGTTATTTCTTCTCGTCCCGCGTCAGCACCACGGCCCCAATCATGCCCACAAGGAGCAGGAAGGAGGTAACTTCAAACGGTAGGGAGTACTGCGTAAACAACGTCAAGCCAATCTCGGTTGGACTACCAAAGGCGCGGGCGGCGGCTTCATCCGCAAAGGCGGGCGGCAGTGGCCCCACACCATTGCTCAGAAAGAACATGCCCACCACGCCCAAAAACACAGCCGCTAACAACATGGCCCACCACGGCTGGCGGCGGAGGACGTTGCGCTCATCTTGCACCAGCTCCGCGCCCAACAACATGATGACAAACAGAAACAGCACCATGATAGCCCCGGCGTACACCGTCACTTGCACCATGGCAATAAACGGTGCGCCCAGCCACAGGAAAAAGAATGCCACCACTGCAAAATTCAGCACTAGCCACAGGGCCGAGTGCACGGCGTTTTTGCTCAACAGCATCATCACGGCAGAGAGGATGGCTGTGGCGGCGAGCAGAAGAAAGATTACGAGTTCAACAGTCATTCACATCAGACAAGATGACAAGGTGACAAGATGACAGTCAGTCACCTTGTCATCTTGTTACCCAGTCATTATTCTGGGTTTTTCATTTCTGGCACGGCGCGCGTAAACTGGCCGGGCTGTACTTGCATCGGCGTCTCTTGCCCGCCCGCTGGAACTTTCACCAACAGTTCCTGTTTGGTAATGATGGATGAGCGACGGTCATAGTAAGCCAGCTCGTAGTTGCTTTCCAATACAATGGCCTCGGTGGGGCAAGCATCTTCACAAAAGCCACAAAAAATACAGCGGAGCAAATTAATTTCGTACGTGCTGGAGTAACGCTCGCCGGGTGAGAAGCGTTGCGCATCCGTGTTCTCGCTAGCTTCCACAAAAATAGCGTCCGCCGGGCAAGCCGCCGCGCACAGCGCACAGCCAATACATTTTTCCAAGCCGTTATCGTAGCGTTTCAGCTCATGGCGGCCCTTAAAGCGGGTGGCCACTGGCTTCTTCACTTCGGGATATTGATATGTTTCGGCTGGCTCTAACGCCTTTTTGCCAGTGGTCAGAAAGCCTTTGAGAATTTCAGTAAACATCTTATTTGTTTCTCGCCAAGAACGCTAAGGCCGCTAAGAAGAACCAAGAAACCTTTACGTTCTTCGCGGCTTTGCACGAGATAATGCTTATGCCTTAATTTGCCGTGCCGCTGGGCGCGTGCGCCGTGAGCGGGCGAAACTAAAGAAAATAATACCCAGCACGATGATGCCGGCCACGCCGAGCACCACGCCTAAAATCAATTGGTCACCCAACAGCGCGGCGGCCGTTACCACCACGTTGCCCAACGCCAGCGGCAACATCACCTTCCAACCAAACGCCATCAGCCGGTCATAGCGCAAGCGCGGCAAGGTGGAGCGCGTCCAAATCATGAATACTAATGAAGCAATGATCTTGCCCCAGAAGTATAGGATGCCCAGCCACGGAAATTCATACACCCATGGCCCCTGCCAGCCGCCCAAAAACAGCGTGGCAAAAATGGCACTCACGCCCACCATCTTGATGTATTCCGCCATGAAGAATAGCGCAAACTTCATGCCGGAATACTCCGTGTGATAGCCCGCCGTCAGTTCTTGTTCGGCTTCCGGCATATCAAACGGCGCGCGGTTGGTTTCCGCCAAAATGGAGATGTAAAAGATGATGGCGGCCAGCGGCTGAATAAACACAAACCACACGTTGAGGCCGTTTTCTTCCGTCCACGCAAAGTTCTGCGCGTTCACAATCGCGCCCATGCTCATGGAGCCGGTAAGCAGAAGCACGCCCACCACCGAAAGGCCCATCGCCAATTCATAGCTAATCATCTGCGCGGAAGAGCGTAAGCCGCCGAGCATGGCATATTTGTTGTTGCTGGCCCAACCCGCCACCGTGATGCCGTACACCGCAATGGACGCCACCGAGAGAATGTACATCATGCCCACGTTCAAATCCGCAATACCCAGCGGCAAATCAATGCCCGGGCCGTAAAAATCTTTCACAGGTGGCCCCCACGGCACTACGGCCAAAATAATGAGGGCGGGCACCACGGTGATGACGGGCGCGAGCAGGAACATGATTTTATCTGCGCCGGAAGGGATGAGCTCTTCTTTCATGATGAGCTTGATGCCATCGGCCACGGGCTGAAGCAGACCAAACGGCCCAACGCGGTTAGGGCCAACACGATACTGCAGTTTGGCCGCCACCTTGCGCTCGGCGAGCGTCATGTAAGCAAAGCCGGTGAGTAACACCACCGTGCTAATCAGGGCTTTGATAATCCATTCAACGAGGCGAAACCATTCGATGGTCATAATCATTTCTTAGAAACGGTATTGTCTTTTACGGTAAAGCCAATTTCGCCACGCGCCTGCCAATAAAACCGCAGAGCCACGGAGCCTAGAAAAACAAACACACCCAAAAGCATGAGCCAAACTGATTGATCCAAAAAGCCTTTAATGCCTAAGATTGCGCCCAAGAACGATGCGACTAAGGACACATAAAAACGAACTCTGGCCCGGCGGACATTTGACGACGCTGACCAGTGAGTAAATCGCCTTTGTTTTTGGCGCGGCGTTCAATAAAAAATGCTACGCCACCTAGAAGCGCCAGAACAACTAGGACTATTAGGAAATTGGAGTCCATTAGTTTATTTACTCACACTCACCGCCACCGCGCCGCTGGGCGCTTGCACGCCTAAGTTTTCCGGCAGAAGCACAGCACCTTCTGGCGCGCGGCCATCCACGCGGGCGGCCACGGTGAGCGGCACGCCATTCACATTCAACTTCACTTCATCACCATCGCTTACGCCCAACTTGGCCGCATCCGCAGAGTTAATTTCCACGTACGGCAGTGGCACGCGTGGATGCAGGAGCAGGGAGTGAGCAAACGTGGTGCCACGGTCATACAAAACCGAAATTGGAACAAGACGCAGGTCTTGAGAATTAGTGGCTGGAGAATTGGTGATTGATTTAGCCGCTACTGAATCACCACGTTCAGCACCGCTCTTAAGTTGCACACCTACGCCTTGCTCATTGGTGTAACTAGTGCCGCCGTAATACAAATCGCGTCCGCCCACATCCGGCCACTGCTTCTCGGCTTTAGAAATTCCGGCGTAGCCCAAGCCCGCAAAGGCTGGCACCGCTTTAGCAATTTCATTGAAGAGCTGAGACGGGAACTTGGGCAAGTTTACGCCCAGCTTTGCACCAATCAGCGCGGCAATTTCGCAATCCGGCTTGCTGTGGCCTTTGGCCGGCACCGCCGGATAAAACCGCTGAACGCGCCGCTCGCCGTTGGTGTACGTGCCTTCGCGCTCGGCCCACGCGGCGGCGGGCAAAACCACATCGGCTTGTTTGGCGGTTTCCGTTAAAAATAATTCTTGCACCACGGTAAAGGCGCGCGCCGTAAGCGAAGCGACCGTACCATCACCCACCGGGTCAGCGGCCACAATCCAATTCACGCTACTGGCCTGATATTGGCCGCTGGGCTGAACGCCTAACTCCCACGCGCCCATGGTGTTGGCACGGGGCCACACGGCAATTAGGCCGTTATTGGGCTTGCCAAAATGGTTATTGGTGATGAGCAAATTGGCGCAGGCTTGCGCTAACGCGGTTGAACCAGCAAAATCTAAGCCCTCGCGGCCAAAGAAAATGATAGCGTTCTCCGCTTTGGTGAACGCCTCCGCATAATCACTGGAGCCAGCCACCAACATGCCTTGCACGGCGGCGGCTTCATGGCCGTACGCATAACGGACGCTGTGTTTGGCGTAACGGTCTAACTTGGTGGGGCGAGCGTTGGCCACAATTAGCGTTGCGCCGCGTTCCGCCGCTTGCTTTACGCGCAAGAACCACACCGGCGCTTCTTCTTCTAAATCTGAAGCTACTACTAAAATGGCACTGCCTTTGCCCAAAGTGCCAAGGTTTGTGCCCGCGCCTACGCCCAGCAATTGCACCTGCTCACCGCCGCCCATGTTGGAATTCAACTCCACACGGCCACCTAATTTTTCGGCCACGTGTTTCACGGCGTACACATCTTCATTGCTCAGCCGGTCACCCACCAGCGCCGTCAGGCCGGAGCCAGCCGCGCGGAATTTTTCGGCCACCAGCGCCAGCGCTTCATCCCAAGTGGCTTCTTGCAGTTGGCCGCTCTGGTTGCGCACCAGCGGTGTTTTCAATCTATCCACGCTCTCCACAAAGTGATGGCCGAAGCGGCCTTTATCACACATCCAAATTTCGTTCACCGCTTCGTTCTGGCGCGGCAGTACACGCTTGATAACGGATTGGCCGCCAGACTTGGCCTCGCGCCGCGTGCTGAAGGTAACGTTGCACCCCACCGCGCAGTGATTACAAATGGAAGCGGCCGGCGTAAGTTCCCACGGCCGCGCGCCAAAGCGAAAATCGCGCGTGGTGAGCGCCCCCACCGGGCAAATATCTGTGGTGTTGCCGCTGAACTTGCTATCAAAGCCCGGCTCACTAAACGTCACAATTTCTAGTTTGCGGCCCCGCTCATAAAAACCAATCACATGGTCATCAGCAATTTCATCGCTAAAGCGCGTGCACCGCGCACATTGAATACAGCGCTCACGGTCAAGATAAATCAACGCTTCGTCCGGCGCACCCAACGGCACATGTTTTTCGTTATGGATTTTCTCCCCTAACAAAAAGCGGCTTTGGCCTGGCCCGTGCCGCATCGTTAAGTTTTGCAGGGGGCACTCGCCACCCTTATCGCAAATTGGGCAATCCAGCGGGTGGGAGGTAAGCAGGAACTCAATCACATCATCCCGGGCGTCCGTCACCTTACCGCTCGCGCCAATCACCACCATGCCGTCTTCCACGGGCGTGGTGCAAGCCGTTTCCAGCTTGGGCATGAAGCCAATTTTAGGGTTGCCCTGCTCATCTAGCATCACTTGGCCGGTGGCGCGGTCTTTCTGAATGCGGCCCACTTCCACCAAACACATGCGGCACATGCCCACCGGCTTAAGTTTGGGGTGGTAGCAAAACACCGGAATATCGTTTTCAATTCGCTTGGCGGCGTCCACAATCAGCGTGCCCTTCGGCACGGAGACTTTTACGCCATCAATCGTCAGAGTTACAAGATCAGCCATAAAACGTTAATTACTAATTCAGATTAAGCCGGTTTCTTTGGCGCAGGTTTTGCAGGTGCCGGTTTACTCGGCGCGGCGTCCTTGGCGTGCGCGTCAAAATCCGCGCGGAAGGCGCGCATGGCGGAAAGCACCGGCGTAATGCTGAATTCACCCAGCGGGCACAAGCATTTGTTTTGAATTTGCCCGGCTACGTTTTGTAGCAAATCCACATCTGCTTTCAACGCTTCGCCTTTGTTCACTCGCTCCAAAATATTCAGCATCCAATACGTGCCCTCACGGCACGGCGTACACTTGCCACAACTCTCATGCTTAAAGAACTTAGTGGTTTTCAGCGTTACCCACGCTAAATCCACCGTTTCATCTAGCACAATCACCGAAGCCGAGCCGAGCATGGCTTTCTTTTCAGCCACAGACTCGTAATCCAGCGCCATATCTAAAATTGACTCATCCACTGGCAAAACAACGGAAGAAGCGCCTGCCAACATCACGGCTTTGATTTTCTTATCACCGGGCACGCCGCCGCCGTACGTGTAAATCAGCTCCCGCAAGGTGGTGCCGAGCGGCATTTCATAATTGCCGGGCTTGTTCACTTTGCCAGATAGGCAGAATACCTTGGTACCCGGGCTTTTCTCGGTGCCGTTCTTTTTGTACTCCGCCGCGCCGTGCTGAATGATGTACGGCACATTGGTCACCGTTTCGGTGTTGTTTACCACGGTGGGCTTGCTGTACAGGCCTTTATCCGCCGGGAAGGGCGGTTTGAGGCGCGGCTGGCCCAACTTGCCTTCAATGGATTCCAGCAGGGCGCTCTCTTCACCGCAAATGTACGCGCCCGCGCCAAGGTGATGATGAAAATCCAGCGCGAAACTCGTGCCAAACAAATTCTGGCCTAAGAAGCCGCGCGCATACAGTTCAGCCACGCATCGCTCCAGCCCCATCACCACATCCCAATACTCACCGCGCACGTAGTTGTAAACGGTGTTGGCTTGGGAGGCGTAAGCCGTAATCATCGCGCCCTCCAAAAATTGGAAGGGGTTGCGCGTCATAATTTCACGGTCTTTGAACGTACCCGGCTCGGACTCATCGGAGTTGATCACCACGTAGCGCGGGAAAGAATCTTTGGTGAGGAAGCTCCACTTCATACCGGTGGGAAAGCCCGCCCCGCCCCGCCCGCGTAAACCGGCGGCCTTTACTTCATCAATCACTTGGGCCGGCGTCATCTGCGTCACGGCCTTCTTAAATGCTTCAAAGCCGCCGTGTTGCAAATACACGTCCAGCTTATGGATATCCGGAATATCGCGGTGGCGCAAAAGAATGTGAGCCATACAAAGCTTGAAACGTGAAACGTAAACGTGGTTCGCCGAGCGGCTTTCACGTTTTACATTTCACGCTATTTTTCTTTAAGTCCTTCTAAAATCTTAATCGCTTCATCCACCGTCATCGGCTTCTCGCCGGATTCGCTCTCATGAAAGTGAATGCCGGTTCTATCCTGAATTTGGAAGCACGGGGCTTTATCACATGCGCCGATGCACATTACATGCTCAAACGTAAACTCGCCGTCTGGCGCGGTTTCGTCCCACTTTACGCCGAGCCGCTTCAACAGTTCCGCCGCAAACTCATCTGCGCCACGCAGGGCACACGGCAAATCTGTGCACACTTGCACGCGCCGCTTACCGGCCGGATGATCATGATAGAGCGAGTAAAAACCCAGCACGCCCGCCACATCCGTGGGTGCCACACCCGTAATCTCGCCAATTTCCCGCACGGCCTCTGGGCTAATGTGGCCGTACTCACTCTGCGCCAAGTACAACAGCGGCATCACGGCCGAGCGTTTGCGCTCCGGTGGATACCGGTTGAGGATGTTTTGAATTTCAGTTGCGTATTTCTCTGCTAGCACAATGGTTTCAATAGAAAGTAGAGGGTAGAAAGTAGGTAAACTACTGTCTATTTTCTACTTGCTACCTATCAACGTCTCCCAACACAATATCCACACTGCCCACAATGGCCACCACATCGGCCACGTAATGCCCACGGGAAATTTCCGCCGTGGGTTGCAGATTGAAATAGGACGGCGTGCGGAAGTGAACGCGATGCGGCTTGGGGCCGCCATTGCCGCGCAAGAAAACGCCCAGCTCGCCGCGCGGCGATTCGGTGGCTACGTACACTTCGCCTTTCGGCGCGTTAAAGCCTTCCGTCCACAGCTTAAAGTGATGGATCAGGGCTTCCATGCTCACGCCAATTTCAGCGCGCGGCGGCGGGGCCACTTTCCGGTCATTCGTCATCACTGGCCCGGCACCCACTTTTTGTAGGTGCGCCATGGCCTGCTCAATAATGCGGATGCTTTGCCGAAACTCTTGCATGCGCACCAAATACCGATCATATACATCGCCGTTTTGGCCCAGCGGCACATCAAAGGTGTAGTTTTCGTAGCCGCTGTACGGCATAGCTTTGCGGATATCAAAATTCACGCCAGAGCCGCGCAGAGATGCACCCGTCATGCCCCACGCGAGCGCGTCTTCGCCACTCACCACGCCAACGCCCACCGTTCGGTCTAACCAGATGGGGTTTTGAGTGAGTAGAGCTTCAAAATCATTCAACAGCGGCGGTAAATAATCCAAAAAGGCCCACACCGCCGGCTCAAATTCCGGCGTTAAATCCCGCCATAAACCACCCGGCCGGATGTAGCTCGTCATCATCCGTTGGCCAGAAATACTCTCAAAAATATTCAGAATGCGCTCCCGCGCACCCACCGCCCAAAAGAGCGGCGATTGCACGGCAATATCTAAACTGTGCGTGCCCAGCCACACCAAATGGGAGGCGAGGCGCTGTAATTCGGCCAAAATCACACGGATGATTTGGGCGCGTTCCGGCACCTGCACGCCCATCAACTTTTCAACCGCCAAGCAATACGTTAGGTTATTGCCCATGTTATTGAGATAATCGAGGCGGTCTGTCATCACCAGCGCCTTGGTGAAGGTTTTGGCCTCCATATTCTTCTCAATGCCGGTGTGCAAAAAGCCAATATCCGGCACGGCGTTCACAATAATTTCGCCATCCAATTCCACAATCACCCGCAAAACGCCGTGCGTGCTGGGGTGTTGTGGCCCCATGTTCAGCACCATCGTCTCGCCCGTTAGCGCACGCGGCGAGAAGAGGTGCTTCAGTTCATCTAAAGTAGCTTCTAGCAGAACAGTTTCTTTGGCGGACATGATTTTATTAGGGATGAAGGATTAATTCCTCATCCCTACTCTTTAGCGTACGGCTTCTTCTTATCAATCTCGTTGAAGTTGAACGTAAACTGCACTTCTTCGTAGCCCAATGGGTAATCTTTCTGCAAAGGGTGGCCTTCCCAGTCGCTCGGCATCAACAAGCGGCGCAAATCGGGGTGGCCGGTCATTTGAATGCCAAACATATCAAACAGTTCCCGCTCAGACCAATTAGCGCCACGGTACAGGCTGGTGATGCTGGGCAAAGTCGGTTCATCACCGTGTACGGCGCATTTCACACGCAGGCTCGTCATCGAGGTGAGGGCGCGTAGTTGGTACACCACTTTAAAGCGTGGCTCTTCCGGCCAATCATCATACGCCGTTACATCGGCAAGGAAGTTGTAGCCCAATTCTGGCGTTTCCTTCAGGAAACGCATTACTTCCACAATAGAAGTTTTCACCACTGTGACGGTGGTTTCGCCGCGGAATTCCGTTACCGCTTCCACGGCCGCGCCAAACTTTTCTTTCAGCGCCGAGAGGGTTTGTTCAAGGTGATTCATGATTCTTACGCACAAGAGAATTAGAGGCTTAGAGAATTCTCCAATCTACCAATTCTCTTTTTAGGCCCAAGTCTTTAGCGTTTCCTTCTTCACCTTAGCGTGCAAAGTGAGAACGCCGTGCATCAGCGCTTCTGGGCGGGGGGGGCAACCAGCCACATACACGTCCACCGGCACCACTTCATCCACGCCTTGCACAATGGCGTAGTTATTGAACACCCCGCCGCAGGAGGCGCAATCGCCCATAGCAATCACCCATTTCGGGTCTGGCATCTGGTCATACAACCGGCGCAACACGGGCGCCATCTTGCGCGATA
>JAEURM010000043.1 GCA_016789245.1 Anaerolineales bacterium | reverse complement strand
GTATGGTCACCCCACGCGGCCGGCAAATCGTCCGGCAGTTCTACGCGCACGTTCATGGGCTTTTGGCGGGCCGCACTCTCGGCGCGCAACATTTCCAGCGTGCTGTTGATAATATCGCGCACGCCAATTGGCCCCATCACCAACTGTATCTTGCCCGATTCAATCCGGGAACGGTCTAGCAGGTCATTCACCAGCATCGTCAACCGGTCAGCGTTCTCCGTAATTTTGGAGAGCCAGTCAACTTGGCGGGGCGTGAGCGGGCCACCCGCGCCCATGCGGAGCAACTCGGCGCTGGCCTTGATGGGCGTGATGGGCGTGCGCAGTTCATGGCTCACCATCGTCACCAAATCGCTCTTCATCCGGTCAATCTCCACTTCGCGCGTCACATCTCGGATTAGAGACACCACGCCCATGTAATCTTCACCGTTGAGCACCGGCGCTAACGAAACGGCTAGCACGCGCTTGTCTTCCAACTCCACCGTTTGTTTGAGAATGTCATCGGAAGCGTGAACGGCACCGCCCTCACTCCAGCGTTGAATGGCTTCGCCCCACTCGCGGCCTGCTGAGCCGAACAACCCTAAGAACTCCGTCAGCGGGCGGCCCAGCGCCCGTTCGCGCCGCAAAGAAAGAATACGTTCACTGGAGCTGTTGAAGACGATAATGTCGCCCTCGGTATCAGCCACCAGCACGCCATCGGCCAAGCCTTCCAGAATAGCGCGATTCTTGGTGGTTTCCACTTGCTGTTGCCGCAGAAGCACACCCAGTCGCTCGGCTTGGTCACGCAAAAGTCGGTACAGTTCCGCATTGTTGCTGGCCGCGCCCACTTGGTTAGCGGCGGCGGAGGCTAGTTTCACCACATCTTCATCAAACGCGTTGTACATGGGGCTGAAGAGTAACATGCCGCCCAGCACTTCTTCATTGGCAATTAGCGGCACCGCCAGCGCGCTCTTGTGGTTCACGTTTTGGCCGGGGATTTTCTTCCAACGGGTATCTGTATCTAAATTGCCAATCACCGCTGGTTGGCGGTTTTTGATGACCCAACCCACCAACCCCTCATGTTTCTTGAACGGCGCGCGTTCGCCGCCTGGCGTGAGCACTTTGGGGCTACCCAACGCGGCGCGGTAAATCAGATGATCGTTTTCATCAACCGTAAAAATTGAGCCTTGGGTTGCGCCCACTGCGTCCGTCACCAATTGCAAGGAGCGGAAGAGCACCCGGTCTAATTCCAAACTGCTGGAAAGCTCAGTCGTAATTTGCAAAAGCGTTTCCACGCGCTCGCGCTCTTTTTGCACTTCTTTGGTGCGTTCGGCCACCCGGTCTTCCAAGTTGCGGGCAAATTGCGCGTTGGTGAGGGAGGAGGCAATTTGTGCGGCAATCGTTTGGCTCACTTCAATTTCATCAGTAGTGAAGGAGCGTGGCGTGAGCGAATCTAGTGTGAACGCGCCGAACGAGCGGCCTTGTGAAACAAACGGTGCTAGCAGAAGCGATTTGATGCCCACCAGCGTAAGTTTAGTGCGGAAATCTTCACTCAGGCGTTGATCGGTGGCTACGTCACTGATGATGACGACGCGGCGGGCCAAAACTTGATGCCCCACTGCATCGGCGCTGAGCGCTAACCGCAACCCCAACGCACCCATCGGCGGGTGTTCTTCTTCCACCGTTGCCGCTTGCGTATGCTCATCCACCATGAGCATGCTCACATGATCTACAGCAAACATTTCGGCCAGTTGTTCCGCCGTTTCGCGGAGCAGGGCATCCGTTTCTAGCGTTTGCGTGAGGGAGGCCGAGAGCGCGTTCAGGGAGCGCATACGGTCATTGCGTTGGCTGAGTTCCAGCGCCCGCAATTGCGCCTCACTAAACAAGCGCGCGTTTTGTGCGGCCAACGCCGCTTGGTTACAGAGCGTTTGCGCGAGCTCAATTTCACCCGGCGTAAAACGGCGCGGCGCGTGCGTTTCTTCCACTTGAACCACGCCCACCAATGCCCGGGAAGCCACCAGCGGCAGAATCAACAACGATTTTACGCCCCGGGCTTGCAGTTCACTCAGCGCCCCGGCTACCAACGGCTCACGCGTTATATCTTCCATGGTCAGCGGCGAGAGCGTTTCATGCAGGCGGGCCAAGGCAGTGGCGGGCAGGGCGGTGGCTTCATCATCATCACTCAAGTTCACCAACGCTTCGGCTTGGCCGCTTTCCGTCAGGCGGAACGCGCCCACGCGGGCAACACCCACCGAGGCTTTAATTTCATGCGCCAGCGTTTCTAAGATATTTTCTTCTTCCAAAGAAGCGCCAAACTCAGCGGAGATGCGGTTGAGGAGCGCTAACCGGCTGGAACGCCGCGCGGCTTCGGCGGTGCGGCGTTCGTTTTCTTCAAATAAGCGGGCGTTATCCAGCGCCACCGCCGCTTGGTTGGCATAGGCCAACAGCATTTGTGTGGAGAGAGTGGTGTAAAAACCGGCTTCAGTTTTATCTAGCGCCAGTGCGCCAATAATGCGGCCCGCGCGGATAAGGGGCGCGCCCAACCAAGAGCGCGTGGGCTGATACTCACCACCGGGGAAGCGTTCCGGGTCTTCACGTACATCCGGCACGTAAATCACGCCGCCAGTGCGTGCCATTTCCGTAAACAACACACTGTCCGCAATGTTCACCGTCAAGCCCAACCGCTCGGCATCACTTTCAAAACCTTGTGCGGCCGCAATGGTCAACACGTCCGCTTCGCCTTCCTGTTCGGAGCCACGGAGCCAAAGCGTCACACTATCGTACGGCACCACGCTCTTGAGGGTGCCCAGCGTGGCGTTAATCACATCTTCTGTGCGCAATGTGCCGGTGATGGTGCGGGAGGCTTCGGCCAGCGCGGCCAATTGTGCGGCGCGGATTTGGACGTCTGTTTCCAGCCGTTGGCCTTCCAATTCGGCGCTGAGCTGGTTACACAAGATGATGAACAGCTCAATATCATCCACGGCAAACGGTGATGCCAATTGTTGTGAGCCGACCATCAGCGCACCAATCGCGTGCCCCTGAACGGTGATGGGCGTGGCCATGAAGGCGTTTAGGCCCAACAATAATGCAAACGGTGTTTGCGCCCAATCGGAGCGCTTCACATCATTGGAGAAGGTAGGGTAGTTTTGCTCAATGGTGTGCGCCAACGGGTTGGTTTGGCGCAAGAGTACATCCAACTTCACTTCTGGCCGGAGTTTGCCAGCTTGGCCCACGGTGTGCAATTGCTCGCCGTTTTGCATGGCAATCAGCACCAAATCAAACTTCATCTCGCGGTGCAGAGTTTCGGCGGCGGTTTGCGTAATTTGCTCTCGGTTCGTAAGTGAGTTGAGCTTTTCTACGACGCGGTGCAGGGCTAGCAAACGTTGAGCGCGGCGTTCGGTAGCCGTAAACAACCGCACATTTTCTACGGCCAACGCGGCTTGGTTGGCAAAAATTTCAATCACTTCCAGCGTGGAACGGTCTGGCCGGATGTTATCGCGCGGCTCATTCAAGCTGAGGAAGCCCAGCGGTTCGGTGCCCGAACCAATCAGCGGCACAATCAAAATATCATTCTGGTGCCACGCGTTGGGCGAAAGCCGGGGCGGGCGCTCTGGCGTGGGGGCCATGAGCCAGTGAATGCTTCCGGTAGTGAGGTGGGCGGCGCGCTCAAATGGCAAAAAGTACGATTGCCCCACGCGGAACTCTTCGCGCATCATCTTTTGCACATGGTCCCATGGCGTTTCCACATGCCGCGTTTCGTCTACCAACTTCAATGGCAAACCCACCACCGCCACGCGCTGAGTGCGGCGGGTGTTCGGGTCTAGTAAATGCACGGCGACTACGTTGAAGCCCACACCGGCCTGTAAGCCAAAGGCAATGGCTTCCAAGTTATCGGCCAGCGGTTTATCGGAACGCACCGCGCGGGAGATTTCCAACAGTTGCGCCAATTGGTCAGCCCGCCGGCGGAGTAATTCTGAGCGGCGTAACTGTTCGTTGTAACGTTGCGCGTTGGCCACCGCAATCGCCGTTTGAGCGGAGAGTGCTTCGGTGGCTTCCACCGCGGCGTCATCAAACTCCGCTAGCGTTTGGCTCCAAACGTGAATTAGCCCCACCGTAATTTCTTGCGTGATGATGGGCACCACCAGCGCGGCTGGCGGCCCACTGGTGCGTTGCACGCGGCCACTTTGCGCGGCGGCATCTTCAATGGCTTGTAAACGCTTAATGTCAGCGCCGCCCACTCGCCGCTCCACCGTGGGTTGGGAGGCTTCCACATCCAGCAGAACAATGGTGGCTTCTTTCGCGCCCGTCACGCGCACCGCTTCCGCTTGAATCAATTCTAAGATGCGGTCTAACTCCACCGTTTGGTTAATCTCACGGCTAACGTTGGTGAGCGCCGTAAGCTGATCCACGCGGCGTTGCAGAGATTGGTCAGTAGCGGTGTACAGCCGCGTGCGCTCAATGGTGGCGGCCAATTGCGCGCCCACCGTAGAGAGCAACTGCAGATCGGCGCGGCTAAAGTGTCGCTCTTGCCGTGAAATCACCATCAACTCGCCTAAACACCGGTCACCCACCACCAATGGCACATCCAGTACGCTTTGCGCTTGAAATTTATCCACCACGGGCCGGTACACGCCCACAATACGCCGGTCTCTCAGCGCGTTGCCGCTGATGAAGGGGCGGCGGGTACGTGTGACTGCAAACCGGAACATCGGGTCATCGGTATGGATGCGAATATCGGCGATGTTTTCCGGGTCACCAAAAATGGAGGGCGCGTGTGGGCGCAATTCGCCGCGAGTTTCATCCAACAATCCAATTACGCCCGCGTCAAATTTCAGCAGGCGCGCCAATTGTTGCATGGCGTTGGCCAGCACCCGGTCAAAATCAGTGCCTTCAGCGGCGGCGTGGGCCAATTGCCGCAAACCTTCGGATTGCTCGGCGCGGGTTTGCGCTTCGCGCACCAAGCGCGAATTTTCAATGATGACGGCGATTTGCCCAGCAAAGATGGAAAGCAAGCGGGCGTTTTCTTCGGTGAATGGTGCGCCGTTGGTTTGATTGGAAACTTGAAGCACGCCCAGCCGCCGTTCGCCGAGGGCAATTGGGGCGAGCAGGGTAGTGCGCACGCCCGCCGTTTCGGCCAATTCCTTCAAGCCCAACGCACCCACTAAGCTATCCGTCAGCACATCATTGGAAAGGTAGAAGGCGTTGTTCTGCCACAGTTGGTGCGCCAAGCTGTTGGGCGCTACCGGAATGTTGTAACTCTCCGTCAAAATATCGGGCAAGCCGCGGAAGGGCATTTGGCCCACTAAAGCTTGCCGCACTTCCGAGTACAGCAAAATGCCCGCCATCTGCACGTCCATCAGCCGCGCAATATCATCCGTTAGCCGCCGGTACAGTTCATAGATGTTGCCGCTGGCTTCAATGGCGCGTGTAATTTCCGTTAGGCTGGTAAGTTCCGCCACGCGTTTTTGCTGGCTAGCATATGAAAAAGCGTTTTGCACCGCCACCGCCGCTTGGCCCGCAATGGCGTTGAGCAACGGCAAATCACTCAGTTTGTACGTGTTTACTTGGAAGCTGGCCAATTCCAGCGTGCCCAAGAATTTTTGATTGGCAATCAGCGGCAAGCCGGCATAACCATGCAAAGGAATATCGGCACGTTGCACTTTAGGCCGTGCTTGGGTAAACGTTTGTAAATCGGCCAGCACCAGCGGCATGCGGCGTGCGGCCAACCAACCAGAAAGCCCTTCTTCCATGGCGTACACAAAATCAGGCCGCATCACGGCGCGTTCATAATCACGGTTGCCGGCCACCTTGGCAGGGCGCAGAGTGCGCGTGCGCTCATCCCACACCGTAATTTCGGCCACATCATAATGAAAAACGCGGCCTACTTGGGTGAGGATGGCTTCCAACGTGGCGGGCATTTCCAGCGGCGTAGAGATGGCGCGGCTGATTTCAGAAAGCGCACTAATGGCTTGCGTGGAGCGCTCATCGGAGCCTAGCTCCAGTGCGCGAGTGGTGGGCTTGAACAGCATCACCACGCGCGGTGTAGTCCCATTTTCTGAGGGAACGTGTACGGAAGTGGCTTCCACTTGTTGGCCGGATTGCCCCAAACTAAAAAACGCCGTGCCAGAGGCGGAGAGCAAATCCAAAAACGTATCGCTGGGGCGCACTTGGCGCAGAATACTGCCCAATGAGAGCGCGCCTTCGCTCAAGCCCAACATCTCCCGGGCGCGCGGGTTGGTGGAGAGAATTTTGCCGCCGGTTTGCGCAATCAACACGGCGGTATCGGCCGTGGCTTCCGCCGGCAAACTCACGGGTGAAACCAACGCTTGCGCGGCGCGGCCTGCCATGAAGCGGGCCACCAGCACGGCCACCACCAACAGGCTGAGGCCGATGAGAATCATCAAAAACGCAAGCGGGGCGGTATCAGCAAACATTAACTGAAACTTGAGTAGCAGGCGCTGTAACGGTCAGCCCAATCCACTAGGCTATCCCGTTGTCGTCATCATTATCTTGGCGGCGGGCTTCAGCGGCTAACTCAGTGATTTCGCGAATATCGGCGAACTGGCGTGTTTCGGGCGTCACCATGCCAATGGCTAACCGCATCAGTGGTACTTTGAATTCTTTTTCATCGCCAGAGCGGTTATCTTTGGCCACCATGTAGCCGCGCTCACGGTCAATGAAGTTGTAATGCGTCAAACTCTCTTCGCGGAAGCGAGCCTTGAGCCGCTCGCGGAGTTTGGGGGCGCGCTCAGTGGTGGTGATGACGATGAAGTTATCACCGCCCGGGTGGCCTACAAAATCGGTGTTGGTGCCCACTTCGTCCATCACTTCGCCCACCAAGTTGGCCGTAAAGCGGAGCATGTCATCGCCCGCAATAAATCCATATACATCACGGAAGCGGTCAAAGAAGCGCAAGTTAATATCCATGAAGGCCCAACTCTGTTCGCGGATGATGCGGCGTAGTTGGTCTTCAATCAGCCGCCCGCTGGGGAGGCCGGTGCGCGGGTCAAGGGAGTTCTCGCGTTCTTGGCGGGAAATGGAGTTTTGCACGCGCAGTTTCAGCTCTTCAATATCAAACGGCTTGGTGATGTAATCATCCGCGCCGCGTGACAGGCCCTCAATCTTATCGGAGCGTTCATCTTTCTGCGTAAGGAAGATGATGGGCACGTGGCTAGTGCGCGTGGTAGTGCGCAATTGTTTGCACACTTCAAAGCCATCCATGTCCGGCAACATGATGTCCAGCAGAATCAAGTTGGGCAGGCCCTTGCGCGTTAAGTCCAAAGCATCGCCGCCGCGCGGGGCCACGCTCACTTCAAAGCCCTGCGCTCCAAAGTAAATGCGAAGCATGTTGGAAATATCAAAGTCGTCCTCTACGACTAAGATGCGGGGTTTGGTCATAGTCTCTCTCCTTCAACACTCTCGGCGTTGTTCATTTCGTTTTCACGCTCATCGTCATCAGTGGGGCTTGGGCCATCTCGCCACGGCTATCGCGGATGAGAATATATCCTTGCTCCACATCCATAAAAGAGTAATGCGCCTTTACCTCTTCGTCAAAGCGCAACTTAAGCGTTTGAATTAGGGCGCTCACATTGGCCGCTTGCGTCAGCACCATAAACGTATCATTGGCCGGGTGGCCCACCGTATCATCCGGCGTGCCCTGCTCGGCCACCACATCCATCAGCAGTTGTGCCGCAAACTTTAGCACGTCATCGCCAGCCGCAAAGCCGTTCAAATCAATAAACGGCCGGAAGGATTCTATCCGGCACTCTAGCACATTCCAACCCGTGAGTTGCTTCACGCGCTGAATCTGCTCATCTACCAAGCGGCCGGTGGGCAGGCCACTGCGCGGGTCTAGCAAATTATCCCGCTCCGCGCGGTTAATGGCCGCCTGTGCGCGCAAGCGCAATTCCTCCAAATCAAACGGCTTGCTCACGTAATCTACTGCCCCGGCGCTTAAACCGGCAATCCGGTCACCTTGTGAACTGCGCTCACTGATAAAGATAATGGGCACATGTGCCGTGCGGGGCGCGTTACGGAGGGCCGCGCACACTTCTAGCCCCGTCATTTCCGGCAAATTAATGTCTAATAAAATCAAATCCGGCATCATTTGGCGGGCGGTGGCTAAGGCTTCTGGCCCGCGCACTTCCACCGTCACATCATAACCCGCGTCTAAAAAATACATCCTCAGCAGGTTGTTGGTGTCAGCGTCATCTTCCACAATCAGTAAACGGCGTTTAGTCATGCTAACACCTTTCGTTGGGCGTGCGCGGCGTGGGCCACGCGTTCAATTTGTTCCATACTTACCGGCTTTTCAAATGAACGGAAGCCGCCCAACCGAAAGCCGTGCTTGGCCGCAATCTGCGCAATGGTTTGCACTTGCGGCATGGTGAGTTCTTTGCCGAGGGTGTAACTTTCCCAGCGGCCTTCTAAGGCCAACGCCATCGTTTCGGCCATGCAGGCGTATGCCATGCGCGGTGGAAAACCAAAATTGAAGTGAAAGTCTACCGCGCCGGGCACTTCCACCATGCCACCGTCAATCACCAATACATCTCCACGCTCGGCGGCCACCTTAGCGGAAACATCCCGGGGGCGGGCTACATCACATACCACCGCGCCCGCTTTCAAGTGTTGCGGCTGAATGAGTTCACCACCCGAACTGGTTACACTCAACACAATGTCTGCCTGGGGCAGGCCGCGCAAATCCGTAGCAATCTGCACTTCACAAACGGTTTGGGCCACAATCCGCGTGCGTAAAGCTTCCAGCGCGGCCTCGCGTCCGGGGCGGCCAATTAGCCACAGCTTAGCAACTTGTTGCGCCATTAATTCTGAAGTAACGCCGCCGATGGCACCTGTGGCACCCACCACTGCCGCCGTGCTGTGGGCGAGGGGCAGTTCCATCACCCGCGCCGCTTCGCGCACCGCCTCAATGGCCACGGCTACAGTGTAAGAGTCGCCCGTGGTTACGGGCATGGGCAAGCTTTTAGCAATTGTTACGCCGCCATCCCCTACTACTGATGTGAACGCGCCCAGCCCTAAAAGCATCGCGCCCAGCTTATGCGCCATGTGGCCCGTTCGGATGATTTTGTTGTAAACGGTTTTCACCGGCAGTTCTAACATGCGTTGCGGCGTGTATGGGCAGGCTACAAACCAGCCTTTTATTGCTTTGCCCGTGGCTTCAGAGCGCACGCCCGTAATTTCAGAAATGTACACCGGTGGGAAGAACGTGCTGAAAAAATTAATCTGCCCCACGGTGAGATATTTGCCCAACAGCGGAAACTTGCGGCTCACGTCCCGCTTGGGGTCAATCGGGTGGATGATAAAGGCGAAGGTGTCCATTCAAAAACTAATTCTCTAGTTCTCTAATTCTCGGTTTTCGAGAATTAGAGGATTGGAGAATTACCAACTCTCCATCACCTTCTCACCCTTACGCGGGTAGAGGCGTTGGTGCAGGTGGGCGGCGCGGCTGGTGAGATGGTCACTCTGCTCGTAGGCCACGTTGCGGTCAATCACGCGGCGCTCGTCGGTGGCGAACAAAATCACATCGCTCTCAATGGTGCGGGCCGGGTACACAATCATGCCGGAACCAATGCGGCAGTTATGGCCCACACAGCCGCCCAAAACCGGTGCGCCCGCTTCCCGCAATTCCAAGTTCGCGTTCATGGCGCGCAAGGGCATAGGCAGTAGGTTGTAATCCGTAAACGTGCTTCCTGCGCCAATGAAGGTGCGGCGGCCAATCACGCACATCTGCAAGCAGGTGTTTTGCGCCACAATGCTGTGCTCCATCAGCGTGGTAAGGAAGAGCGCCGAGCGGAACGGCAGAAACGCGCCATCACCCACCGTACTCAGCATCACTTGGCAACCTTGGGAGATGTTCACATTGTTGCCAATGGTGCTGTTCTCAATCACGGCGCCTGCGCCAATGGTGCAGTTATCGCCAATTATGGCTGGGCCGCTAATGACGGCGCTGGGGTGAATGATGCAGTTTTTGCCCACCTTCACGAGTTCAGAGCATTGCAGAACTTGCTTGCCTTCTAGCAGGGCGTGGCCGAGCACTTTCAAGTTGTAGGCCACATCGCGGTTCAAACGGTCTTCAAAAAGTGCGCCTCGGCTGAAGAGGCCGTACACCGCATCGGCAATAAAAATGTGCGTCCACGCATCAATGGCAATTAGGCCACGCAAGGGAACTTGGTACACTAGCTCGCCCTTATCGTTGCTCATGTACGTGGGCACGCGGTAAAAGCCAATTTCGCGCGTCTGGAAATCAACCACAATCGGTTGGCAATTGGCATCCGGCTCCACGCCGCGTGGGAAGTACCACAAATCTGCCGCCCACACTTTATCTTTTTCTAACTCAGTGTAAGTGGATGAGAGGGGCAGGGCGTGGCTTACAAATGTGCGGTTATTTTTGGAGAATGCGGCGCGCGCGGGTTGGCCGGTTTGCCGCGCCAATTGGATAAATTCATCAATGTACTGCTGGTCAAAAAACAGATTATCGCGGTAAACGATAGTTTCTTCGTTCCCGTTGCGGGGCGCATCAAACAGGCTGGTGCACTCTAGTTCTTGGGTGACATAGTGCGCTAGCGTATCGCGCTGGTGAAGCCAGAGCGGTTTATTTTGAATCCGCAAATCGCGGGCTTCGTCATTGAACGGATGAATGTGGCGCTCATCTCGCAGAATGATTTTACGCACAGTGCAAAAGCTCCCAATGCTCGTTCAGGATGTATCCTAACATACCATAGAGAGGGGAACGGGTTGAGATAGTTGGGTAAGAAGTGCGTTTAGAAACGGGCGGGGAGGTTGGGTTTTGGTGAGAAGGAAGACTGAAATTGGCTTGGTACCTGCTAATATCTTGGCTAATTTTTCCGCAACTCGAGCAACCACACTTTTTTACCGCAAATCGCGATTCTGTTTTCGCTTGGCGACACACTGAAATCAAGCCATTCCCACATTGCTGATTGTTCCGGAGTTAAGTAGAACAGCGTTGAAACTTCTGCCGTCTCAACATCGTAAACCCGCATTTGATTTATTAGGCTTTTGGTTTTATTCCACCAATAATAAAGCCGTTGGCTATCTTGTGACCAGTTTAGGTTAGCACCGCCATCA
>JAEURM010000042.1 GCA_016789245.1 Anaerolineales bacterium | reverse complement strand
GAGCGAAGGCGTGCTCGGCCAAGGCGCTCGGTTCTATTTCACCCTGCCCGTCTATCAACGGCCAGCCACGCCAGAAGCGCCAGAGCCAGAAATCACGTTAGGAACGCCCATCGCCACTCCTGAGCCTGAAATGCCGGAAACGCCCCGTGTGCTAGTGATTGAAGATCAGGCGGGTTTGTTGAACCTTTACCGGCGCTACTTGGAGCCCAACGGCTATCAACTCTTGAGCACACAAGCCAACTTAGGCGCTGTCAGCCACGCGGCGGCAACTAATCCGGATGCCATTTTATTAGATATGGTGATGCCGGGCCAAGATAGCTGGGAAGTGTTACGCCAACTCAAGCGCACGCCGCAAACCCAAGCCATCCCCGTCATCATGTGCACCATTACCGATGAGCGCGAACGGGCTAAACAGTTGGGCGCGGCAGATTATTTGATTAAGCCAATTTTGGAAACCGATTTAACCCGCGCTCTAGAACGCGTGCTCAGCCGCAAGAACAACGGCTCCAACGGCGCGCATTAATTTCAAGTGCAAGACCAGTCAGGTAGCGCGCACCACCTGATAGGCATTATTTTTCACGTTTTTACGTTTCACTTATGCCCCGTAACATTCAAATGGTGTGCGTGGATTGCGGTTTGAGCGCCCCATTTTCTCCTAACCAATTGAAGTGTACGCGCTGTAACAGCGAATGGCTGGAAGCACAGTACGATTACGCCAGCGCGGCTTCCAGCTTTTCCGGCGCGCACACCCGCAAAGATCCGGGTCTATGGCGCTACCATGAGCTTTTACCGTTGCGTGACCAAGCCCATGCCATCACCATCGGTGAAGGCAATACGCCGCTCTTCCCCGTCATCAACCTCGGCCTGATGTTGAGCCGCCCGAATATCTTCATCAAAGATGAACGGCAAAACCCCTCCGGCTCTTTCAAAGACCGGCAAGCCGCGTTGGCTGTTTCCGTGATGAAGGAAGCGGGCATTACGGATGCCGTGGTGGCCTCCACGGGCAATGTGGCCATTAGCTATGCGGCCTACTGTGCGCGGGCGGGCATTAAGTTATACGCCTTCCTCACCTCTCTTGTGCCGCCAGAAAAAATGCGCGAGTGCGCGTTGTACGGTGCGCAAGTTATCAAAGTCACCACCACTTACGATAAATCCAAAGAATTGGCGCAAGAGTTTGCGCGCCAGCGCGGCATGTATTATGACCGTGGCCTACGGAGCATTGCTTCTGTGGAGAGCATGAAAACAATGGCGTTTGAGATTGCCGAGCAGTTAGCCCGGCAAATGCCGACTGAGCCACTCACCGCCAAAGCCAACGGGCAAGGCCACACCGCGCCGTGGCGTGCACCCGATTGGTATGTGCAATCCGTTAGCGGCGGCTTGGGGCCAGTGGGTGCCATGAAAGGTTTCCGGGAGTTGTACGAGATGGGACTGATTGACCGGATGCCCAAGCTGGCCTGCATCCAAGCCGAAGGGTGTGCCCCGATGGTGACCGCCTTCAAAAAATCACAAGACCATGCTGAGATTGTAGCTATACCACGCACCCGCATTGGCACGTTGGCCACCGGCAACCCGGGCCGCGCTTACCAACTTTTACGCGCGTACATTTTGGAACATGGTGGCGCCATGGAAGCCGTGACGGATGATGAAGTGTTCCGCGCCATGCACGTGATGGCCAAAATGGAAGGCTTAAGCATGGAGCCGGGCGCGGCCGCCGCGTTTGCCGGATTGTTCAAACTGGTGCACCAAAACTTAATCCGGCCGGATGAAACCATTGTGATGGCCTGCACCGGCCACACCTTCCCCGTGCAAAGTGAAATTTTGGGTGAAGGTTGGGCGCAAGAATTTGGTGAAGCGGAAGCCACTACCACCCCGGCCCAACCAGAGCCAGAAGGCTTATTGGCCGCACTAGAACGTTTGGATGAACGCGTGCGCTCCATTGCCATTATTGATGACACGCCTGATGCCGTCCGGCTCATCCGCCGCATCTTGCAAGCCAAAGGCGAGTACACCGTGTACGAAGCCAACGATGGTCGCGCCGGTTTGGAACTCATCCGCGCCAAAACGCCAGATTTGGTGATTTTAGATTTGATGATGCCGGAAGTGGATGGTTTTGCCGTGCTGGACGCCATGCGCTCCGACCCAGTTACGCACGAAATTCCGGTGATTGTGGTGACGGCCAAAACGCTCTCACCGGATGAACGGGCGCGGCTGGATGGGCAAGCCAACTCCTTGCTCCAAAAAGGCTCGTTCTTGAATGATGATTTGTTAGACGATGTGAATAAGATGTTGAATTGATTTTAAGGACTTATTTCTAGAAGATCCAAATCCGATGCACAGGCATGCTGAGCCTGTCGAAGTATGCCGTTTTTGGCCGAGTTCGCACCCTTCGACAAGCTCAGGGTGCTTGATATCTGTCAGTCATGAGCGAGAATTCCCCACCCTCCCGTTGGTCATCGGCGCAAGCCCAAGGCATTGTGGCGGCTTTGCTTTCGGCGGTGGCGTCTGGCTTTGTGCCCATCTTTGGCAAACAAGCCTTTGAAGCTGGGTTGGAGCCGTTTACGGTGGTGATGTTGCGCACGGTCGGCGCAGTGGGGGTTTTATGGCTGATTTATCTGTTGTTCTTTCGCAAATACATCTACATTTATCCGTTCGCCTTTATCTCGTGTTTGGTGGCCGGCATCATCAATGGCCTCGGCTCGCTGTTGTTTTACAACAGCCTTAAAACGCTCAACGCCTCGCTCAGCCAACTGCTGTTCACGCTGTATCTAGTTTTCCTCACTTTGTTCTCTTGGCTGGATGGCTACCGCCTTTCGCGCCTCACGTTGGTGCGGCTGGGGTTGGCGCTGGTGGCCGTGTTTCTGCTCAAATGGTCAGACCCGGGCAACGCCAATTGGCTAGCCGCACTCGCCATGATCGCGGCTGGCGCAATGTACGGCCTACATATTTGGATTAATCAGCGCACATTGTATGACGCGCCCGCTCCCACGGTGACGCTCTACACGCTGAGTGGCATGGCGGCCACGGTGTTTATCGCCTACGTTTTTAATGGGATGCCGCCCCTGCCCACCACGCCCGCTACTTGGACGCCGGTGCTTCTGCTCACGCTCGTCACCATCACGGCCCGCATCACGCTGTTCGTCGGCGTCAAACAGTTGGGCGGCATGCAGGCCGTTTTGCTCAATCTGAGCGAAGCCTTTGTTACCATTCTGGCCGCCATCTTCCTACTCAACGAAACGTTCACCGGCTGGCAATGGTTGGGTGCGGCGTTTTTGGCGCTTTCTATGCTCCTCATTACCCAAGAGCAGGCGTTGGGCGCTATTCCCCGCCCCAAACCGTGGTTGCTCATCTTTACCGCTTGGTTTGATAGCGTCTACAATTTCATCAACCCGCCCCCACCTCGGCCCCGTAAATCCATTCACCCCACCACGCCGCTTGATGACCGCATCCGCGAGAGCCTTAACCGCTACAAAGATTAAGGGCCGGCGCTAGCCACCCGTTCCCTGTAAGGATTAACGGCTTTCCGCTCAAAGAAATTTGAGAGTCTTACCAAAACTGCTTACAGAGCTGGGTGTTATAATTTTCAGGTTATTCCCAATTTGGAAAGATTATTGATATGCGCTCCACAAAAATTGTTTGTACCATTGGGCCAGCTTGTAATACTGAGGAAAAGCTGACTCAACTCATTGAAGCCGGCATGAACGTCGCGCGGCTCAATTTTTCGCACGGCACTCATGAAGACCATGCCGCCAACATCGGCCGCATCCGCCGCGTAGCTAACCGCCTCAACCGCCCCGTAGCCCTGCTCCAAGATTTGCAAGGCCCCAAAATCCGCACTGGCTGGCTCAAAGACCATAAACCGGTAGAGCTGATTGACGGCGCGGAACTTATCATCACCACACAGGAGATGGAAGGTGATGTGCGGATGGTTTCTACCACGTACGAAGGCTTGCCCGGCGATGTGAAGGCTGGTGACCGGATTCTGCTGGATGACGGCTTGCTGGAATTGCGCGTAGAGCGGGTGACGCCCACCGAAGTGCACACGCGCGTGGTACACGGCGGCCCGCTCAAAGAGCATAAAGGCATTAACTTACCCGGCGTGCTGGTCAACACACCCTCCCTCACCGAAAAAGACCGCGAAGACTTGAAGTTTGGCATTGAGCAAAACGTAGATTACGTGGCGCTCTCGTTTGTACGCCGCGCGGAAGATGTGGCCCTTATCAAACGCGCCATCGTGGAAATTGACCCGCGCGCCTCGAAGATGCCCATCATCGCCAAGTTGGAGAAACCCTCCGCGTTGGATAATCTTGAATCCATTGTGGATATGGCGGATGGCGTAATGGTGGCACGGGGTGATTTAGGCGTGGAGCTTTCGCCGCAACAAGTGCCCACCGCACAAAAGCGCATTATTGAAGCCGCCAACCGCCACCGCAAAATTGTGATTACGGCCACACAGATGCTGGAATCTATGATTAAGGCCCCTATCCCCACGCGCGCCGAAGTTTCGGACGTGGCGAACGCGATTTTTGACGGCACGGACGCGGTGATGCTCTCCGGCGAAACGGCCTCGGGCAATTTCCCCATTGAAGCGGTGAAGATGATGGCCTCCATTGCCGAGGAAGCCGAAGCCAACGCCGAGAAGTACACCCGCTGGCGCGTGCCCAACGAAGTGACCAATGAAGACTCCATTGCGCTCTCCCGCGCCGCGCGTGAATTGGCGCATGACCGCGATGTACGCGCTATTGCCGTATTCACACTGACGGGCCGTAATGCGCGTTTGCTTTCTAAAGCGCGGCCCAGCGTACCAATTTTGGCCTTTACGCCAGACGCTAAAACCCATGGCCGCATGAGTATGCTCTGGGGCGTTACGCCATATCTCATCCCGCAAGCGGATAGCGTGGAAACGATGATTGCGCACGTGGAAGCCGCCCTACTCCTCAACTCGCCGGTGCGGCCCGGCCAACAAGTCATTCTCATTGGTGGCCTGCCGCCGAACAAACTCGTTCCGGCCAACTTCATCCTGCTCCATACGGTTGGGCGCAACTAATCATAATTAAGCTTGGACAGGTCTTTTGAAGACCTGTCCGAGCTAGCAGAATATGTACCCAACCTCACACCAGCGCGCGCTGAATTTGGCGCGCGCTTATTATTTTTTCTACTTCGGGGGCATCGGCTGGCTCATCCCTTACAGTTATTTGTATTTTGAAAAAGCCGGCCTCAATGGAAGCCAGATTGGTTTCCTCGCCGGTTTACTGCCGTTGGGCACACTCGTCGTGGGGCCAGTGTGGGCCGCCATTGGAGACCGTTTTCATGTGCATCGTTGGCTACTGCCCATTGCCAGCTTTGGCCTCACCTTGCCCGTCCTCGTGATGCCCAGCTTCACCTCCTTTACGCCGCTAATGGTGCTCATGCTCCTGATGGCCGCCTTAGCCGCGCCCATTGGTGCGCTGGCCGATAGCGCCACGCTGGATTTATTGGGTGCGAACTCACAAGGGTACGGCCTCATCCGTTTGGGCGGCACGTTTGGATTTGCCATTATGAACGTGTGGGCTGGCTGGCTGGTGGAGCGCGCGGGCTTGCACTGGGCGTTTGTGGGCTACGCCGTGTGCTTGGCCTTAGCCGGAGTGGTGGCACTGGGCCTCCCCGCGCGGCGCGCCAAATTGCAAATTGATTTTAACGCCGGGGTGCGTCAATTACTGGTGAGCGGCTCGTTTCTTTTTTTCCTCGGTGGCAGTTTCCTCATCGGTTTGGCGTTTCAGGCTTCCATCTCATTTTTCCCGCTACGCCTGCAAGATTTAGGCGCTTCCACGTTCCTTATTGGCATTGCCGGCGCACTCTCCTCCGTAGCCGAAGTGCCTATTCTAGTTTTTGCCCGCCGCATCTTCCAGCGGCTTAGCCCTTGGGCCGCCACCATTGTGGCCGCAGTGGTGTACACCGTGCGGTGGGCGCTGGTAGCCGTGCTCACAGACCCGCTAAGCGCCACACTCACGCAAGCCACGCACGGCCTTTCTTTTGGCATGTTTCTTATTGGCGGTGTGGCGTATGTGGATGAGCGCTCACCGGCGGGCCTAAGCGCCACAGCCCAAGCCATTTTCGGCGCTATCTTTGGCGGCATTGGCGCGGCGGCGGGCGCTTGGCTGGGCGGCTGGTTATACCAAACCTACGGCGCAACTGTTTTGTTTGGAAGCATGTCTGGCGCAACGTTGGTAGCGCTCGGCTTGCTCTTGCTCGCCCGAAGATTTGAGCGGCTATAATTCAGCTGTTCGGGAAAAGAAGCGTCAGCTCAGGCCAAAGTCTTCGCTGAGTTTATGGAAGCCCTTTGCGGGGCAAGTATTCAGCCCGATGGGCTTTCACGTTCTAAGCAAGGGCTTCAGCCCGCGCGAAACCCGCACCCGGCAATTTCCGTAAATGAGGTTAGGTGTTTCATTACAAATCGGCCTAATTCGCACCAGCCATTTATCTGTTTATCGTATGTCTTCCCTCCCCGCCTCGCAACTCCGCTGTACGCAATGTGGTTCAGAGCTTCACCCAGATGAAGGTCAGCGCTTCGTCACGTGTGCCAACTGCCGAAGCACGGTGTACTTAGATAAAACGCGCGTCGTTTTTCACTACTCCCTTGCGCCCACGGTAGATATCAACAAAGCCCGCGCTCTGCTGGCCCAATGGATGGCGGGCAATGCTACCGTCAAAGACTTAGATAAAAAATCGCAAATCACCCAACAAACTTTTGAATACTTCCCGTTGTGGTACTTCAAACGCAAAACAGGCAACAAAGAAGAAGTGCTGTTAGAGCCAGCGGCGGCCACCTCCGTGAGTGAACTGCGCAAACTGCAACTGCCCGCTGGTGATTTGCAAAAATATGATTCGGCGCTGGATTCACAAGCCCATGCGCCCAGTGTGCCGCTGGAAACTGCACAGGGTTGGCTGGCCGGGCGGGGCATCACGGCGCAACAACTCGCCGAGAATGCTTTAGTGCATATACCGCTCTACACCTTCAAGTACACGTTCAACAATAAAACCTTCACCGCGTTAGTAGAAGCCGCCACCGGCAAAGTGTTTGCCAACGTGTTCCCCGCCAAAGCCGAAGCGCCGTATATGCTGGCCGGCTGTGCGACGGCGGCAGTGTTTGTGGTGCTGGCCTTTATCCCGCTCATTGCCGGGTTGGTGGGCAACGGTGAAGAGAGTTATATGGCCGGCCTCGCCCTCTGCTCCGGTTTGGGATGCTTGGCCGCTCCAGTTTTGTTTGGCTTTGCGGCGTGGGTAGCGGCGAAAGTCTAAATCTAGTGGCGGTAATGGGTATCGGGTGTCGAAGTGTCAAAGTGTCGAGTGTCCTCCGCATAGACTGACACCTGACACTTTGACACGTGACACTCAAAACAACGGTTGAAATGACTGATTTACAAACCACTCAAGGTCTCAATTGCCCGCGCTGTGGCGGAACCGTGAACATCCCGGAAGGGCAAGCGGTGGTCATCTGCCCGTTCTGCGATATGCGCGGTTTAGTAACGGGCGAGCGCGGTGTGCGCCGCTACCAACTGGCGCACCGCACCGATGTGCAAGCGGCCAACGGCAAACTCAAAGAATTTCTCGGCAAAGATTGGGCCATTGCCTTCAACGCCCGCTCTCAAGCGCAAGTGAGCGAATTGTTTTTGGCTTACGTGCCGTTTTGGACGTTGTGGGGGCGCGTGCTGGGCTGGGTGTTTGGGCAAGAGCAGGTGGGCAGTAGCAAGAACAGACGCTGGGAGGCCCGCGAGCGCAAAATTGCCGAAGATATGGTGTGGACTGGCCCGGCCTGTGATGTAAGCGAGTTTGGCGTGGGCTACGTGCCGCTCAAACTTCAGCCGCATGAACTGCAAGCGTTTGACGGCGAAGCTTTGCACGCTAATGGTTTAGTGTTTGAGCCGGTGACCTCACAGAGCGAAGCACAATCTACCGCTTCCGCTTATTTTTCTAACCGAGTACAACGCCAAGGCAAATTAGACCGAATTTCTCAAACCTTCACCCGCATGGTCAATCAGCGGTTGGGCTTGGTGTACTACCCGTTGTGGGTTCTGCGCTATTTGTATCGGGGCCGCGCCTACCAAATGGTAGTGGATGGTTACTCCGGCGAAGTGATTTATGGCCGCGCGCCCGGCAACACGTGGTACCGCGCTTTTATTTTGTTGGCGGGCATGGCGGTAGGTGCATTCCTCGCCGTCAACGGCCCACTCTTGCTGTTGTACTTTGCCGCCAACGCCCGGGGTGATGATGGCGAGGGTTTGCTGGTGGGCGCGCTGATTGCCTTTGTGGTTGGCGCGGTCATGATGTTTGGTGGCTACACCGGTTTCCGCTACGGTGAAGTGTACGAATTCCAGAAATATGGCGCCGAGAAGAAAGATATGCTGAGCAATATGAATATAAGCAACGCCGTGGAGCAAGTCACAAAGTGGGTGAAATAAGCTATGACTGATGCAATCCGTTTAGCGCCGCTGGTGTGCGGCCAATGCCAAACCATGCTCCCCGCTTACCCAGATGAAATGGCGTGGCGCTGTGAGCAGTGCGGGGCTGGCTGGCACCTTAACGCCACGCTGGATGGTTTAGACCCGCACACCATTCATTACAGCGCCCGCCTAAACCCACAGGTGCATGGCCGCCCGTTTTGGGTGGCGCAGGGCAAGGTGAATTTGCAACGGGAAACGTACAGCGGCAATGAGAGCCGCCACGCACAAGAGTTTTGGAGCGTGCCGCGCCGCTTTTTTGTGCCGGCCTTTACCTGCCCACTAGAAACCTTGTTAGAAGTGGGGCGCGATTTATTGCTCAGGCCGCCCGATTTGCAAGACGGCTCACCCAGCAAGTT
The DNA here is from genome assembly GCA_016789245.1 of Anaerolineales bacterium. The sequence goes on along the minus strand of JAEURM010000042.1, from coordinate 2,314 downwards.
CACGGCCGTTACCGTTGGCCCGCATGATACGCGCGCCCTCGCCGAATTTATTGTGTTGAGCCTAGAAGCTGACCGGAACGATAAACTCAAGCAAGCCCACATCACTGTGCAACTGGCCGAGCCGGAGTTGTGGGTTCTCCCTTAACCTTTTAGCATCGAATTGCGCGAATTTCACGAAATCAAAATCTGATTGCGGCTAAATCAAAGTCTTCGTCACACCCGCAAAAGCGGGTGTCCATCGCATAGAGTTAGATTCCCGCTCTCGCGGGAATGACGGCTTACACATCAATCCACATCCCTCCAAAAAAAACTTCGTGTCCCTCGTGGTTAACTTCGCCGGCGGGCGCGCAGAAGCACGGTGAGGTATAACGCCAAGCCAAAGTTGAGATAGCTCAACCCGCGCGCATCCAACGCGGAGCCAAACCGCACATCCCCCGCTTGCCACTGCGCCAATAACGCGCCTAACGCTGGAATAAAAATCTGATCATACGAAGCCAGCAAAACCGTGCCCAGCACCGCGCCCGGCACACTGCCCGCGCCGCCCAAAATCACCATCGCCAGCGCCATGGCTGAGATTCTAAAATCTACTGCATCCGCATCAATATACGTAAACGTACTGGCATACAACGCGCCTGCCACGCCCGCCAACCCCGCGCTCACCACCAAAGCCAAGGCGCGGTAATGGCCCACATTCACGCCCACACTTTGCGCGGCCACTTCATCTTCACTGCTGGCGCGCCACGCCCGCCCCACCCGTGAGCGCAGTAAACGCCAACTAGCCAACACGGCAACTAATATCACGGCCACCACCAAGTAATAACGCGCCTGCGGCGTGCTGAGCGAAAACCCAAAGAGCACTGGCGCTGGCACAGCCGCAATGCTTCCGCCATCGCCCGCCAAGTTGCTCAAGTTCACAATGGTTTGCCGCGCCAGCGTTCCCAACGCCAACGTCACAATCGCCACTTCATCACTCCGCAAACGGCGCGTCAGCGGGCCAGTGAGCGCCCCAAACAAACCCGCCGCGCCCGCGCTGGCCAGCACAATCAACCCAAACTCCACCCGGCCCTGCGTGGCAAGGATGGCGGCCACATAACCGCCAATGCCAAAGCTCACCGCAAAACCCAAATTCAATAAACCCGCCCAACCCAATAAAATGTTCAGGCCTAGCACCAGCACCACAAAAATCCCAATGCTCGTCATGCTAGAAAGTTTGAACCAACCCAGCGCTTGGTCAAGCACTGGGTAAAAAAGAAAACCGGTGAAGGCCACCATGAGCCAAATGGATTCCGTTCGGCTTCGTTGAGCATTGGGCGTAATGGCCACCGCATCCCGCTCTGAACCCACCGCCACGGAGCCGTTATCGCCCCCTAAGCCGCCGGGCCGCAGAACCAGCAACCCAATCAGCAAAGCTTGAATCAACACCGGCGTCCATTGCGTGAGTAAAAACCTATCACTGAACGCCGCGCCAACGCCCAGCAACAACGCGGCCAGCAACGCACCCACCGGGTTGCCAATGCCACCCAAAATGGCCGCCGCAAACGCAATCAGCCCGCTTTGCGCACCAGCGTTGGCAAAGGGCCGTGCGTAATACACGGCAAACACAAACGCCGCCACGCCCGCCAGTGCGCCACCCAACACAAACGCCCGCCGGATAATGGCCGGTGGATTCACGCCCACAATGTGCGCCAACTCTTCATTTTGAGAAATGGCGCGGATGGCGCGGCCCGTGCGCGTTCTCTGCAAAAACCACCACACGGCCAGCGCACATGCCAGTGCCATCAGCATCACCGCCACTTCTTTGGGCGTCAGTATCACGCGTGAATCACCCAGCAAATTGTAAGTGGGCAAAAGTTCGGGGATGCGGTCACGCGGCAATTCTGGCACGCCGGGCACACTGCGGTGCTCGCCGGGCAACCAATTGGGCAAAAAGTAGCGCCAGAGGAGCGAGATTTGATAGAACACAAATGAAAGCCCTAGCGTGGCCATAAGCGGCGCCATTTTGGAACGGCCCCTAAAAGGAGCAAACGCCGCGCGTTCTACCAATAGATTTAGCCCGCCGCCAAACAGTGCGCCACCGGCCAGCGTCAGCACTAAACCGCCTACCAAAGTCAGTGGCGCCAGCGTCACATTCAAACCTAGTGCGCTCACCAGTGAAGTCACCACAATTGTAGTCAGCGCAACTACATCGCCGTAAGCCAAGTTCAGCGTGCGCACCGTGCCATAAATCACCGTGACGGCAATAGCGTTCAACCCAATCACCGCGCCATTGGTGAGGCCAATAATGAGCAGTTGGAGGAGTGTTTCTGGAGAGGGC
>JAEURM010000041.1 GCA_016789245.1 Anaerolineales bacterium | reverse complement strand
ACTAAAAAGATGAAAGTGAAAAGGGCCACCGCCGTCAGGTTACGGGCGTCGGGGTTCACCAACTGGAGGGCAAGAAAACGATCTAAACCGCCAGCCAACACCAGGGGCACTAATTGTTGGATGAAGTGATTCCAAAACGGCGTGAGACGCGATGGGCGGCGCGGCGAGATAGCGTTGGACGGCGAGAAGAACCACAATAATTCGCCAGCCAGCAAGCCAAATGTCATCATCCACGCGGCGGGGGCCAAGCCGAACGTAAACAGCACGCTAATGCCAACGGCGTGCGAAAGGCTCAGTTCTAAGTCTCGCAGGATGAGGGGAAAACGGGTACAAACGGCAATCAGGCCGGCGCTGAAGGCCAGCGTGATGAATTGCTCCGAAGTAGGCTCATAGCCCGTAAACAGTGTGGCCGCCAACATTCCCACTACAGCCAAACCACCGAGGCTGTTTTGAATGAAGCGACGATACTGGCGGATGAAGCTCATGGCGTCCGGGTGGCGCTTGGTGTGCGGGTAGGTGAGGGCGTGCGCGTGGGTGTGGCGGTGGGCGGGATACGCACCGGGCCAATTTCAGTGAGCGCGGCTTCAGCCGTTGGTGCGAGTTCGGCGCTCAACTCTACCAGCGCTAAATAATCTTGGGCGGCTTCTACTTTGCGGCCTGCTAGTTGGTGCGCCAAGCCGCGCACGCTCAACACCTGCGCTTTTTCATCATCGGTTTTGGCCAAGACGAGGGCGATGGTCAACGGCTCAATGGCCTTATCCACTTCCGTGCCAGCCACATACGCGCGGCCCAGCCCTAATTGGGCCGCAAAGCTTTCGGGTGAGATGCGGGTGGCCGCGATGAAGTTGGAGAGCGCGCCTTCTGGCCGGTTGATGGCCAACAGGGCTTCGCCGTTGCCAATGTACGCTTCGGCCAGCTTGGGAGATTCTGTTTGCCCAGCATCTATTAATTGGCTAATGGCGATGTTGAAATCTTCGCGCGCCGCCTCATAGTTTTGCGCGGCCAAATACAACTGCCCACGCTCCAAACGCGCCAACGGCAAACTGCTCACACGGCTTATGGCGTCATTCAGCGCGTTCAACGCGTCTTCTGAGTGGCCCGTTTTAGCCTGAGCTGTGCCATACGCATACAACGCTTGCGCGGCGTACGCATTGGCAAAGTTGAGGGCATTCGCCACGGGAAACAGCCGCTTGAAGCTTTCGGCGTCTGTGATGTAGCGGTAACTCAAGTTCAAATCTTCAGCGGCGGCGGCGTATTCTGTCTGCTCCAACAAAGCGCGGCCACGGGCGTAGTAGGCAATCACACGCGTGGGGTCAATTTCTAAAGCTTGATTAGCAGTAGCCAACGCGTCTGGGATTTGGTTGTTAAGCAGGTAAGCCAACGCCAGCCGCGCCAAAACATCGGGGTCATTGGCGGCCAGCGAGCGCGCTTGTTCCATATCTTGTACGCCGCGCGGGTAATTGGCATTGGCCATATAAAACTCAGCGCGGGCAGTGTACGCGGGTGCAAAATTGCCATCCGCCTTAATCGCATTTTCTAAATCACGCAAAGCGCCAGAAGCATCACCCAAGCCAAAATTAGTAAGGGCGCGGCCCAAGTGCGCGGGGGCAAAGTTGCCGTTGATGCGTAACGCATCCCGATAACGGGTGAGCGCCTGACGCAGGTTTTGCGTGCCACCCAAATTGCGGTAGGCCTCCGCCACATAAAAATATGGGAAAACACTTTCGCTGGCGGCTTCAATGCTTTGTTCTTCAAATTGCAAAACGCGCGCCCAATCTTGCTTGTAATAGCTATTGCGCACCGTGCGATACGATTCAGCGGGCGGCAGTTGGGCTTCCGTGGGAAGGAACGGTTGCGCCGTTACTTCTGGCACACACAAATAAGTAGCCAGCGGCGTGGCCGGATTGATTTCTGTTGGGCGGCCACAATCTTCGGGGCGCGGCGTGGGTGTGGCGGTAGGTTCAAGTGTGGGCGTAATGGTCAGCGTAGGCGTGGCCGTTACCACCCGTGGCGGGTTGAGGATACTGCTGATGACGCGCGGCGCGAAAATACTTAAGGCCAAGAAACCCGCCACCAACAGCACCACTAAAACTAAAACGCCGATGAGCACCGTTAGCCGGTTGCGTGGGTCTGCCCACCAGCCGCCCGCCGCGCTGGCCGCTTTGGCCACGGCCACTTGTGGCATGTAATCTGAAAGCACGGGTGCGTTGGGCAGTTGAGCTTGTTCTGGGGAAAGTACGCCGAGTTGCACCAAGCCACGCCGCGCGGTTAAAGAATTGGGGTCTAGCCGCAGGGCTTTTTGCAGGCAGAAGATTTGCTCACGTTCACTTTCCACTAGTGAGCTCATCCACAACCAGTAATCGACTTTATCCGGCTCAGTTTTCAGCAGACGCGAGAGCAAATCGCGGGCGCGGCGATTTTGCCCGCTCTTAGCCGCGCGAATGGCTTCTTCAAACATTTCAGCTGACATCGCTGGCGAGTTTATCACACGCACAGGGGCAGGCAAAGCGGGAAAAGTTGGTCTTTTTGTGCTTAAGCCGCTCAAACTTACAGGCTAATTTTTGATACCGTTGCCGTGCGGCGAGTGGTACAATCTAGGTGAATGATTTTGAATTTCCAAGAGGAGGCTTTGCCATGACGGCACATCGGCCTCACCAAACATCCAGTTTAGACAATTCAACTTTGGTTGAAGTTCTGCTTACCGGTGGCACTGGCTGGCTGGTAGGCCGTTCCACACACATATGGCGGCCCCCCACCGATGTATTTGAAACCGAAGACGCGTTAGTGGTGCAAATGGAAATTGCCGGCATGCGGCGCGATGATTTTTACGTGGCCGTTCAAGGCCAGCGCCTCGTGATTGCGGGCGTGCGCGCTCAGCAACCAGTCACCCCACGCGCCTATCAACAAATGGAAGTGAGCTTTGGGGAATTTAGGGTAGAGGTGGAAATTCCAGCCCGCATTAACCGTGAGGCGCTGGCGGCGGAATACGCCGATGGCTTCCTGCGGGTAACTCTGCCTAAACTTCAGCCGCGCCGCGTGGATTTACGTTAAACCGGCCTCCCAACTCAACCATACTCAATATAGTTCTGAATGTCTGCTACCAAATCGAATCTTGCCTTTCCGCTTTCTGCCCTAGCTGGCGAACTAGACATTGACTTTGACCCGGCTGAAATGGTGTTGTGGGCCACAGATAACCCCATCATTGAAGTGCCGGCCGCCGAGGCCCCAGCAGAAATGCCGGCCGCCCCCGTTGAACAACAACCTATTCCGGATACGTTGGCCATTTTGCCCCTGCGCGGCGTAATTGTTTATCCGCTCACCGTCATTCCGCTCACGGTGGGCCAGCCGCGCTCCGTGCGTTTGGTGGATGATGCTGTGGTGGGCCAGCGGGTGATTGGCTTGGTGGCCTCCAAGAACCCTGAGAACGAAACGCCCAGCCCGGAGGAGTTGTACCAAATGGGCACGGCGGCCATGGTGCATCGGCTCTTCCGTGCGCCGGATGGCACCATTCGGCTGTTGGTGCAAGGGCTGGCACGCTTCAAAGTCAATCAGTTTGTGGAGCATGAACCGTATCTCAAAGCCACCGTAAACCTGATGCCAGAAACGGTGGAAACTGGCTTGGAAGTGGAAGCGCTGATGCGCAGTGTGCGCGATTTGTTCCAGCGCGTGGCCGAGTTGGTGCCCTCCATGCCCGGCGAGCTGACGAACGCGGTGATGAACATTGAAGACCCGCGCCAGTTGGTATACACCATTGCCACATATCAGCGCATGGAGTTGGCCGAAGCACAAGACTTGTTGGAACTAGATTCCATCACGACTAAGCTCAAGCGGCTGTACACGTTGTTGAGCAAAGAATTAGAAGTGTTGGAGTTGGGCAAGAAGATTCAGAGCGAAGCCCAAAGCAACATGGAGAAAGTTCAGCGCGAATACTTTTTGCGTGAACAGTTGAAGGCCATTCAAAAAGAGTTGGGGGATAAAGACGAGCAAGCCGTGGAAGTGGAAGAGTTCCGGCAGAAGATTGAAGCGGCTGGTTTGCCAGAAGAAGCGCGCAAGGAAGCTGACCGGGAGTTAGACCGGCTTTCCAAATTGCCAACCGCCGCCGCCGAGTATGGCGTTATCCGCACGTATTTGGATTGGTTGACCAGCCTGCCGTGGAGCAAAATCACGGACGATAATTTGGATGTTCCGCACGCGCGCACCGTATTGGATGAAGACCATTACGGCTTAAAAGATGTGAAAGACCGCATCTTAGAATTTCTGGCGGTGCGCAAACGCCGCCAAGAACTTAAAGCCGAAGCGGTTACAACGGCTCAATCCGTTGCCGCCGTGGACTATATCCGCAAAGAGCGCGAAGGCACCATTCTGTGCTTTGTGGGGCCGCCCGGCGTGGGCAAAACTTCGCTTGGCCAGAGCATTGCACGGGCTATGGGCCGCAAATTTATGCGGCTGGCGTTGGGCGGTGTGCGTGATGAAGCTGAAATCCGTGGCTTCCGGCGCACGTACATCGGCTCCATGCCGGGCCGCATCATCCAAAGCCTGCGCCGTGTAGAAAGCAAAAACCCCATCTTCATGCTGGATGAGGTAGATAAGCTGGGCGCAGATTTTCGGGGTGACCCGGCCTCCGCTTTGCTGGAAGTGCTAGACCCTGAGCAAAACCGTGAGTTCCGTGACCATTACTTGGATGTGCCGTTTGATTTATCCCAAGTCATGTTCATCACCACGGCCAACACGCTGGAAACCGTTCCCGGCCCACTGCGTGACCGGATGGAAATCATTGCGCTCTCTGGCTACACCGAACGCGAAAAAGTGGAGATTGCCCGCAACTATCTTCTGCCGCGCCAAATTAAAGAGAATGGCTTGCGAGCGGGCGAGCTCACGCTGAATGATAAAGCCCTGCAAACCATTATCCGCAATTACACGCGGGAAGCGGGTGTGCGCAATTTAGAGCGGCGCATCGGTGCAATTGGCCGTAAGGCGGTCACACGCATCGCGGCGGGTGAAGCGGCTAAAATTAAAGTCGGCCCCAAAGAAGTGGAAACCTACCTCGGCAAAGCCGAATACTTGTACACCGAGGAAGTAGCCGAACGCACGTCTAAGCCGGGCGTGGCCACAGCACTGGCCTACACTCCGGTGGGCGGCGATATCATGTTCATTGAAGCCACACACATGCCGGGTAGCAAAGGCTTTCAGCTTACGGGCCAATTGGGTGAAGTGATGCAAGAATCGGCCCGCGCCGCGTTGAGCTATGTGCGCGCCAATGCCAACGCTCTCGGCTTGGCCGAAGATTTTTTTGATAAGCATGATTTACATTTGCACGTTCCGGCGGGTGCTACGCCCAAAGATGGCCCCAGCGCTGGCGTGACGATGGCCACCGCGCTCACTTCGCTCATCTCTGGCCGGGCCGTGCGCAAAGATGTGGGCATGACGGGCGAAATTACGCTCAGCGGCCAAGTTTTGCCCATTGGCGGCGTGAAAGAAAAAGTATTGGCCGCGCATCGGGCTGGTCTTAAAACTGTCATCCTCCCCAAGCGCAATGAAAAAGATTTGGTGGATGTGCCGGAAGAAGTGCGGGCGCAAATTAAGTTTGTGCTGGCGGAAAAAGTGGAAGATGTGCTGGGTGCCGCGCTGGAACCGGTGGCCCGAAAAGTGGCCGCTACCGCCCGCCAACTTCCAAAGGCCAGCGGCGTAAAGAAGACCAAGCGCGGAGTGGTGCGGCGGAAATGACACACCAACCCTTAGGGTTTACCAAAGCGAGTACTCTTTGTCTAACCACATCATGATTGTGGACGATGACCGCACCATCACGTCATTGCTCCAAATGCTCTTAGAACTAGATGGTTTCACCGTCAGCGTAGTGGCGCTGGGCGGGCAAGTTATTCCTACGTTGGAAGCCAACTGCCCAAACGCTATTCTGATGGATGTACACTTAGCGGATGGCAATGGCATTGATGTGCTCAAAGCCATTCGCGCCCATGCCCAGTTTTCAGCTTTGCCCGTCATCATGTCTTCCGGCATGGATGTGGAAGACCAGTGCCGTGACGCTGGTGCTACCGATTTTATTCTCAAACCTTATCCGCCGGATCAACTTTCGGCGATGTTACTCAAAACAGTGTCAACGGGTTGAACGGATACTTACGGATGATATATTTATCCACTCCCATCCGTTTCATCCGTTGACTTAAAAACCTATGCCCCCTAAATCAAAAAAAGCCGCTCGCACTTGGCACGTGATGGATTTACATCTGCACACGCCCGCCTCGAGCGATTATCAAGAACCCAACGTTACTTACCTCGATATTCTGCAACGCGCCGAAGCGCGCGGGCTGGATATTATTGCCTTTACCGACCACAACACTGTGGCTGGCATTCGCCGACTCAAAGATGAAATCCGCGAGCTGGAATTTTTGGAGCGGCTAGGCCGCCTCCTGCCGGATGAACAACGCCGCCTGACGGAATACCGCCGCCTGACGCAAAAAATTCTCGTTCTGCCCGGTTTTGAATTCACGGCCACTTTTGGCTTTCACATCCTTGGCCTTTTCCCGCCGGATACGCCGGGCCGTGAGCTGGAACATTTACTGCTCAACCTCAACGTGCCGCGTGACCAAATAGACTTAGGCTCTGCCAATGTAGGCGCTACCGCCGATGTGTTGATGGCCTACAAACTGATTACCGAAGCGGGCGGCATTGCCATTGCCGCGCACGCCAACAGTAGCAACGGCGTGGCCATGCGTGGCATGAGCTTTGGTGGCCAAACCCGCATTGCCTACACCCAAGACCCCGATTTGGCCGCGCTAGAAGTGACGGACTTAGACCGTAAAGGCCGTGGCACCACCAAAGGCTTCTTCAATGGCTCCAAGCCGGAATATCCGCGCCGTATGCACTGCATTCAAGGCTCAGACGCACACCGCCTGCGCCGTGACCCGCAGAACGCCAAAAATCTTGGCATTGGTGACCGCGCCACCGACGTGCATTTGGATGCCGTTGCCTTTGAAGCGCTGAAGGAATTATTTGCCAGCAATGACTTTGCCCGCACGCGCCCACACACCGGGGCCGCCGAAGTAGAGTTTGATTACGTGCAACAAGCGCGTGAAGAAGGCGCCAGCATTGTGCAAGCCTTCCATGAAAGTGGGCAGGCCAAGGGCGGCAAACAGTACGCAGTAATTGCGGATGTGTGCGCATTTGCGAACACCAACGGCGGCACCATTTACGTGGGCGTAACGGATGACCCCAAACACGCGCCGGTGGGCGTGCCCGATGCCAAGAAGGGCGCGGATGAATTGCGCTCCGCCATTGACCAGATGATTACGCCGCACATTGACTGTACAGTGGATACGCAAGAAACCAAAGGCAAGAGCGTCATTCGCATTCTTGTGCCGCGCGGCGAAGAACCGCCGTATGCCGTGGAAGACTACAAAATCTACGTGCGGGATGAAGCTGAAACTTCTCAGGCCGTGCGGGATGAAATTGTGCAATTGGTTTTGCGCGGCGGTGGAAAAATCACAGGCAACCTTTCGGCCGTTGAGCCTTCACCCACGCCCTCACCAGAACCGCCAGTGGCTTCCGCGCCAACCAGCCAACCCACCGCCGTCATGGGCGCGGAGCCGCCGCGCACTGGCGTGCAAGTCACCGGTACGGAAGAACGCAACGGCCGCAAATTCCACACTATGCAGGATTTACGCAACGGCAACATCGTCAAAAATGTCACCAAAGCCAGCGCCCGCAAGCTGTGGCATTACGCCATTGCCGAGCATGAACATCACAAGTTAGACCCTAAGAAATTAAGCTGGGTGGGCGATGTGGCCCTCATCAAAAAATCTACTAAGGGCGGCATTACGCGCTATGATTTAGCGCACAAAGTCAACGGTGAAGTGCACGTGTACTACGGCGTCACCGAAGACGGCATCCACGGCATGTGGCGGCAAGTGGTGGGGCAAGAAGAATAACCTGCCAGCTGTGAACGGCGAGTGATAAACCGTGACTCTTTCCGTTCATGTTCAACCTATGGCCCGCCGCACTGAAATTGTGCTAGTGGCCCTTAGCTTATTGTTGGCCGGCGTGTTGCGCCTCGGCTGGCCAGAAATTACTGAGTTTAAGCGTGATGAAGCCGCGTTATATTCCCTCGCGTTAGATGTGGCCGAATTTAAGGCCCTGCCGTTGCGCGGTATTGGTTCATCCGTGGGTCTGCCCAACACCGCCATCAGTGTGTATGTGTTCGCCATCCCGCTCTTCTTTTGGAAGAGCCCACTCGCCGCCACGCTATGGGTGGGCGTGCTGAACACCGCCGCCGTTGCCCTGACCTATTTTTTTGCGCGCCGTTATTTTGGCGGGCGGGCCGCTGTGCTGGCCGTTCTGCTTTACGCCGCCGCGCCGTGGGCCGTCATCTACTCACGCAAAATCTGGGCGCAAAATGTTCTGCCGTTGTTTGTGGTGGCCTACATCTACACCGCCGCCCTCACGTTTATAGAAGCCCGCCGCCGTTGGCTCCCAGCCCATTTATTACTGCTGGCCCTCATTGCGCAGATTCATTACTCCGGCCTCCTGTTTCTGCCCATCACCGGCGCACTTACGCTAATCTTCCGGCGTAATTTAGACTGGCGCACGCTAGGGTGGGGCACGGTGCTGGCCGCCCTCACGGGGGTGCCATTTGGGTTGTACGTTTTACAAAACTCAGGTGGGAGCGGGTTGGGCGGCTTGCTCAATCGCCCGTTCCAATTTTCGTTTGCGTCAGTGCAATTGGCCGCGTTGGTGAGCATGGGTACCGAAATTCACTCACTGGCCGGGTCTCAAGAATTCCGCAATTATCTCGCCGCTGTGCCAGATTTCACGTTTCTGTTGTGGTTCGGCGGCGCACTGATTCTCTTCGGCCTGTGGTTGGCATTCCGGCAAAGTCACACTTCACCCGTCACGCGTCACACGTCACGCTTGCTCGTTGCATGGCTTCTCCTCCCACCGCTGGCGTTTCTAATTCACAGCACGCCCGTTTTCCCACACTACTTCATTCTTATCTTGCCTGCGCCGTTTTTATTGGCCGCCCTCGCTTTAGATGCGCTGATGACGCGCTTTAAAACGCAATGGGTGCGAGCGGCAGGCTGGGCTATCGCGTGCGTTATCGCAGGCGCACAAGTGTGGCTCTTTGCGGCGCTCATCCATTTCATTGGTACGCGGGCCACACCGGGCGCGTTTGGCACACCGCTCGGCCAACTCTTGCAAGTCGCGGGGGCGGTACGCGGGGCTCCAGATGTAGTCATCGTCAGCGCCGGCGCTCATCCGCATTTGGATGAAGTGCCAGCAGTTTTTGATGTTTTACTGCGCGGCACGCCGCACCGCTTTGTAGATGGCCGCACTACGGCAGTTTTTCCGGCGGGCGAGGCGCGAGTGGTGCTGTGGCCGATGAATGATTCACCCGCCACAGCGGCGTATGCTCAGTTGGGTGATTTGCAAGTTCAGGCCACCATTCCTCTGCGGCAGAACGAAGGCCAAGTGCAGGTATTGGCGGCCAACAATGCGGCCCAGCACGCGCTTACGCAACTGCCGCACCCCCGGGAAGCTTCAGCATTGTTGAGCAATTTAGCAGAAATTTTGGGCAGTGGGAGTGATGGCCGAGCGTGGCAATTGTGGTGGCGGGCGCCGGAGGGCAGTGAAGACGTTACCATCTTTGCCCATTTGCTGGATGCAAGCGGCCAACGCGTTGCACAGGCCGATGTGCCCACTTACCCCGCCGTGGGTTGGCGCACCGGTGATGTAGTGATTAGTTTCTTTGAGCTGAATAACGTTGGCTATATTGTGCGTTCAGGCATGTATCAATCTACCCCCCTCACGCCGATAGAAATTTTAGACGTAAACGGCAACCCTGCGGGGCAATGGCTTGAATTTCCCCTGAATAACCAATAACGAATAACTACTGCTCAAGTCTTTATAAAATGCCTACCATCCTCATCACCGGTTGCTCTTCTGGCTTTGGCCGCGTGACGGCCTTACACTTAGCCCAACGCGGCTGGCGCGTGTTGGCCGTGGTGCGCAAAGAAGCGGATGCCGAGCAATTGCGCCAGCCCAATATTGAGCCGCTAGCATGCGCCATCACTGATGATGCCCAAGTGGAAGCTTTAGGCCGCACGGTGGCCGCGCTTACGCCCAAATTAGACGCCGTACTGAACAACGCTGGCACTGCATTCCCCGGCCCATTAGAAATTTTGCCCCTCACTGAATTGCGGGCGCAGTTAGAAATCAATGTGGTGGCGCACGTGGCCGTTACGCAGGCGCTTTTGCCACTTTTGCGCGCGGCGCGGGGAACCATCATCAACGTTTCTAGTATGGGTGGGCGGCTGGCATTTCCCATCACCGGTGCGTACCACGCCAGCAAATTTGCACTAGAAGCGCTGAGTGATTCTTGGCGGATTGAATTAGCGCCGTTTGGCGTAAAGGTAGTGGTGATTGAGCCAGCCGGAAGCCCCACCGCCATTTGGAAAGCGGGTGAGCAAAATGCCCGTCAGCTTTATCACGGTGGCCGCGCGGCGGATTATGCCCCACTGATTAAAAATTATGCGCGGCTAGCCACTGAAGCCGCCGCGCAAGGTTTTCCACCGGAGCAGTTTGCTCATTTAGTAGAACGTGTTCTCACTTCATCTAAGCCGCGCGCTCGCTACGCTTTGCCGTTCCGCACCAGTGTTTATCTCCTCCTCCGCCGCCTTCTGCCTGATTGGGTATGGGATGCCATTATCCGCCGCACGTTTGGCTGGTAAAGCGTGCATAAATCCCAAGTGCCAATTCCCTAGTTCCCCAAAACCTGCCGCGCAATCACCAGTCGCTGAATTTCACTGGAGCCTTCGCCAATCGTCATCAGCCGCGCGTCGCGGTAAATGCGCTCCACGGGGAATTCACTAGAGTAACCGTAGCCGCCGTGAATTTGAATGGCGTTGCGGCACACCCGTTCGGCCACTTCGGTGGCAAAGAGTTTGGCTTGCGCGGCTTCCCGGCTGAACGGGCGGCCCTCCTGCTTTAGCCACGCCGCATAAAATAAGTAGTGGCGGGCAATTTCAATTTCCGTGGCCGCATCGGCCAGCATAAATTGAATGGCCTGATGTTGGGCAATTGCCACGCCGAAGGTTTGCCGCTCTTTGGCATACTTCACGGCTTCTTCAAACGCCGCTTGCGCCAGCCC
>JAEURM010000040.1 GCA_016789245.1 Anaerolineales bacterium | reverse complement strand
GTGAGAACCATTGTGAATAACACACCTAGAAAACTGAGAAGCTTTTTCATCTTCAACTCCCTAATTCAGTGGTGGGGTGTGTGATGTTCAAATAAGGGTTTTGGTTCCCTAAAAAGTAAATCTGATTATAAGCCCGCAAAACTCTTATCGGCCAAATCTCACCAGCTGTGCAAAAATTAGGCCAAACTGTTTTCGTTTCTAAGAGCTAGTACATGGATAGCACGGATGAGACGGATTGCACAGAAGCCCGTGAAATGTGCCCGATCTATACCATCCATGTACTAATTTAACTTATCTTTCCAAAAACTCATCAAGCAAATGTTGACGTTCAATTAACGCCGGGCCTGCATTATTGGGTGAAATGGCGCTGAAGCCGTAATTGGAGAACGTTACCCAGCGAGTGCCATATGAAACGCCAGTGCCGCCATCTGGGCTGTAGGCCCAAATACCCCACACATATTGTTGGCCGGGCGCAAAACCGGGCGGCAAACCAGTCAGGGGGAACGTGTTTACGTAGCCGAGAGGGTCAGTGTAGGCGTATGGGTCGAGATCATTCGGGTCATACAGGTTAAATTCGTAACTATCTGAAGGCGTAGCGGGACGGGGTGTCCAAAGAAATGGGTAAGGTAATGAAATGGTTGCCCCATTAGCGGGCGAGACGAGGGCAATATCCGCAATATCAAAATTGCCAATCTCTACATTACTGCCCGCCGCATAACTAGTGAGTGTGTGGGTGGCCCACAGCCACAACCGTCCAGATGTGCCGTTGGTGTTGCGATACCGCACGTAATATGCTTGCCCCGGCCCTAAACTGGGTATGCCCGTAAAGGCAAAATCACCATTGCCGTTGGTGAAAGTCGTGGTCAACGTTTGCCACGCTGAGCCGTTAAAGAACCGAAGTTCTAAGTTTACGTTTGAAACCGGCGTGCCATTAAGTTTCACCTTGCCACAAATGCCCGGTTTGCAGAGAGAAGCAATGCTTGGCAGGTACAGCCGAAAGAAATCTAAATTGGTGGAGGCTGAGCGCGTAATAACCTCACCACCGCCACTGATAATGGCTGAATTGGTGATGGTAGTACCGCCCGGCGTGGTGGGGCTAATGGTGGTGCCAAATGTGATAGTGACACTGCCGCTTGGGGCGAGCGTGCCGGCCCAATTGATGATGCCATCAGCGAAGCTGGCTGTGCCGCTTGTGGCCGTAAGTGAACTGGGAATATAGTTGAGTGATGCTGGTAGAGTATCCGTGATGTTGACCTGATGAGTTGCGCTGGCACTAATGTTTGAGACGGTGATGGTGTAGTTGAGCGAGCTTGAAACTTTAGCTTGATAAACATTTACAGTTTTAGCCGCGAGCCAAGCTGTTGGCACCACTGAGACATCATCCACCACTGGCCCATAAATGCCGTCCGTTAGACTCGTGAACTTGAGACGTGTGACGTTGGTTGAAGCAATGATGGGATACTCAAAGTACTGATAGCCCATATTGGCATTCGAGCGGCCAAATGTACTAATTGAAAGGGTAGCAACTAACATATCTCCCCAGCGCACTTCCACTTGCTTGATTTGGGGCGCACCCATTGGATTGCCCGCCAGAGCGAACCGGAGTAAGTAGCTTTGCCCGGTGGCGGTGGATAAATCTTGATAAATGCCGCCCTTAGCCCAGCCGCTCAAATCAACTGATTGCACACCACTGGCCGCTTGCCAGTAGCCGTTGGCAATTAGCTCTACCGAGCCAAAATCCACTACCCAGCCACCGAAATTGGTGGGTGCGTAATATACGGCGAGGGGTGGGGCCACTAATGGTGATTCAAAATCACCATTGGTAACTAAGTTTTGCGCTTGGGCTGGGTAGTTTGTGGTTGTGTCTAAATGCTCTAGCCCGGTAGCGTTGGCGGGCGGCGTAGCGAGGGTGATGGCAGTGAGAACTACTGTTGCCATTGCCACGGTGAGTGTGAAGAATTTATCTGGTGTTCTCATCTTTCCTCCTTTGAGAACTTTTATTATTTGTTACATGGGAACTAAATTACCTAGCCACTATAACGTAACCAATGTGGAAAACCAAATAGCCATCTGGTCACACAACTACCCGTCCCAAACCAATCAATCTCAATCACTTGGCCGGTGATGATGCACCGCAAAAAACTATAATCTACTCGGTTGTATTTGAAAGGGAGACATTCAGCTGTAACGGGCAACGCCCAACTAATCGTTCAACCGCAACCAATATCCATGAATCGTCAGGCCGGGTGCGGGGCTAAAATCAAGGTGGGGCGCGCGCACAAAGCCAAGGCGCTCATACAGGTGTAACGCGGCTTCCATCACCTCAATGGTGTGTAGCGTGATGACTTCATCTCCCGCCGCCCGTGCTTGGCGCAAACAAGCCTCCATCAGTGCCCGGCCAATGCCCCGCCCTCGTTGCTCAGGCGGCACGGCTAGCAAGCGCACTTCTGGTTGGTGTGGCAGTTGAGCGCCCTCCCACACGCCTTTTCCAGCCGGGTACAACAGCACCGTACCCACAATTTTACTCTCTAGCTCGGCCACTAACTGCGTGGCAGGGCCAACGTTTGCTAGCGTGGCGAGGATGTTAGCTTGGTAACTGGGCCAGTGGATGGGCGGACGCGTGGCGTATTGCTCAAACGCGGCCAATGTTACGGCGCGGATGGCTTCTTCATCACCGGGTTGCGCCAGACGGATATGGGGGGCCTGCATAACGTGTGCCTTTGAAACAACTCACTCCCCAAACCAATCAATCTCAATCACTTGGCCGGTGATGTAGCGGGACTCATCTGACGCCAGAAACACGCCCACACCCACATGGTCTTCCGGTTTTAGGATTTTGCTTTTATCTTCAGTGACGGCGGCGCGGATGGCGGTATCACCCTTGCCGGGCGCAATGGCATTAACGCGAATGCCGTGCGGCTTGCCTTCTTCCGCCGCGCTGAGGGTGAACCCAATCTGCCCCCACTTGCTGGCGCTGTACGCCGTAAGCATGGCCACGCCGCGCGTGCCCGCCAGTGAAGCAATGTTGATGATGCTCCCGCCGCCTTGCGTTTGCATGGCCTTCCACGCATGTTTGGTGCACAGAAAAGTGCCAGTGAGATTTACATCTAGAACCTTTTGCCACGTGGCTAGCGGCGTGCCGTGAATGGGCCGCATGGCGCCAATGCCGGCGTTGTTCACCAGCACATCTAGCCGCCCAAATTCTGCCAGCGCGGCCTGCAAGGCGGCCTTCACTTGTTCTTCATTGGCCACATCACACACTACGGGCAGAGCGCGTTGACCCAGCGCCTGCACTTCTTCCGCCACTGTTTCCACTTCTGCCTGAGTACGCGCGGCTAAAACTACGTGCGCGCCTGCTTGCGCAAAGCCTAAGGCCAGCGCCCGCCCAATGCCGCGCCCACCGCCAGTGATGAAGGTGATTTTATTTTCGAGACGCATAAAATAGAGAATTTGAGAATCAGAGAATTGTTCAGGTAATTGTACAATGCTCAGAAATTCTCCAATCCTCTAATTCTCTTGGAGTGCTTATGATTTACCTTGAACTCTTTTGGCTGTTCACACGCGTGGCTTTTCTTTCGTGGGGTGGCGGGCCAGCCTCACTAGCGCTGATGCAGAGGGAAACTGTGGCCGTGGGCTGGATTACGCCCGAGGAGTTTGCAGACGCGGTGGCGGTGGGCAACTCGCTCCCCGGCCCGATTGCGCCGCAAGTCTCGGCGTATGTGGGGTACAAGCTGGCGGGTTTTTGGGGCGCTACGGCGGCGGCGGTAGGCACAGTGGTTCCTACCACACTGCTCATGTTGGCCGCCATCGGCTTCTTCTTTCAGATTAAGAACTCCAAAGATTTGCAGGCGATGTTACAAGCCGTGCGGCCGGTAGTGGTGGGCTTTCTGTTGTGGACGGCGTACGATATGGCGGTGAGTGTGTTTAAAGTAAAAACACTGGGCTGGGGGGCGGCGCTCAGCGGCGGCTGGGATAAAGTGCTGATTGCCGCCATTACGTTTGGCTTACTCACGTTTACTAGCATCAATCCGGCCATTGTGATTGGTGTGGCGGCGGCAGTGGGGTGGTTGGTTTATAGGTAACACGTTTTCCGTAAGGCGTATTTCGTATCAAGCCTTACGCAATACGGAACACGCACTACGATGTTGTGTCAGCCAAAAACAGTTGGGTGCGATGCACCCGCGCCGTGTTCGCTTCTAGCCCAAGCGCGGCTAGCACTTCTTCTGGGCGGCCAGTGGCGCCCTCGCGCGCGGCCAGCCGCATCAAAACAGTGTGGGTTTCGCCCGCCGAGGCCTCCCACGCTAAATGTTCCACCAATGGCCGCAGATCATAGTCTTTTTCACGCCGCACGCGCTTAATTTCCGGTTGCGCCATGAGTTGCTCAATCCGCGTTTGTAGTTCATCTGAAGAGATAACGACAGGAATGATGACGCGGAACTCTGCCGAGCGAAGTAAAACTTGAAGTGGCGGCGAAAGCAAGGGCGCTTCGGTGACGGTGTGAATGGGCAGGCCGGGCGGCGCGGCGGGCTTGAGGGCGGCTTCCACTTCCACTAAATCGCGTACTTCCTCCAGCCACACATCCACCATTTCACACTCACTGGTGAAGCCCAGCGGCAGGGCGGAGGCCAACTGAATTTTGGGTTGGGGATGAAAACCTTGTGAATAAACCAGCGGCAGACGTGCGCGCCTAAACGTGCGCTCCCATGCCACATGCAAATCTAAGTGGCCGGTGTAGCGCATAGCGGCCATTTTGCTAAAAGTAATGCGTAACCGTTGCATCCACGCATTGTGCCTGAGTTACTTCTCTACGGCAAGCTTTATTCTTCAACGGATGAAACGGATTGAACGGTGGTAAGCATCCGTTAAAATCCGATACATCCGTTGACACATTGCGCTGAAGAAGATTTCCCGTTAAACTCTGCGCTATCTCCATTGGCAGAGGTGCCAATTTATGCACAACTATAAATCTCTGTTTGACCTGACTGGCAAAACGGCGCTAGTGATTGGGGCGGGCAGTGGGATTGGGCAAGCTTCCGCGCAAGGGTTGGCGGCTTTTGGCGCACGCGTGTTTTGCGGTGATGTGAACGCGCAGAACAATGCGGAAACGGTGCGCACGATTGTGGAGGCCGGAGGGCAGGCTTCTGCGTTGGCAGTGGATTTGAATGACCCGGCCAGTTTGACGGCGGCGTTTGCCGAAACCGGCGCGGTGGACGCGCTGGTGTGCACGCCCGGCATTAACGTGCGCAAACCGCTGTTAGAAATTTCGGATGATGAATTTGACCGCGTGGTGAACTTGAATCTCAAGGGCACCTTCCGCGCGATGAAGACGTACGGCAAGGCCATGGCCGAACGCGGCAGTGGAAGCATCATTACTTTTGCCAGCATCCGCGCGCAGGTGGTGGAGCCGGGGCAGGGCGTGTACGCGGCCACCAAAGCCGGCATTTTGCAGATGTGCCGTGCGTTGGCCGCTGAACTAGGGCCACGCGGCGTGCGCGTCAACGCCATTGGCCCGGGCGTAGTGGAAACACCGCTCACCGCCCAAATTAAAAATCGGCCGGATTGGTACGCCGCGTACGCCAACAAAAACGCGCTGGGCCGCTGGGGCCAGCCGCATGAACTGGTGGGCGCTGTGCTTCTGCTCGCCTCCGAAGCGGGTTCCTACATCACTGGCAACTTAATGATGGTGGACGGCGGTTGGACGGCGATTGACGGGCGTTTCACACCGCCGCTATGATTTCACTACTTTCCACTTTCTACTTTCTAGAACGTAGAAAGTAGGTTGCTACAGTGCCTCCCATTATCCGCCTCGAGAACTTACACCATACTTACACGCCGGAGCGCGCTACGCCGGTTCAGGCTTTGCGCGGCGTGAATCTGACTGTGCACACCGGCGAGTATGTAGTCATTCTGGGCCACAACGGCTCTGGCAAGAGCACACTGGCCAAACACCTCAACGCTTTGCTTCTGCCCACGGAAGGCAACGTGTGGGTAAAAAGTTGGAATACGCGCGAACGTGAGAACGTGCTCAATATCCGCACCACGGTAGGCATGGTGTTTCAACACCCAGATAATCAGTTTGTGGCCACGATTGTGGAAGAAGATGTGGCCTTTGGGCCGGAAAATTTGGCGGTGCCGCGTGAGCAAATTATTCAACGCGTGGATTGGAGTTTGGAGCGCGTGGAAATGAGCAAACACCGGTTGCGTGCGCCGCATTTGCTCAGCGGCGGGCAAAAGCAGAGGGTGTGTATTGCCGGTGTGCTAGCTATGCGGCCAGAAGTGCTAGTGCTGGATGAAGCCACAGCGATGCTTGACCCGCTGGGGCGGCGCGAAGTGCTAGAAGTGGCCCGGCGGCTGAATCGCGGCGAAGGCGTGACGGTGGTGGCCATTACGCACCACATGGATGAAGCTGTGAACGCTGACCGCGTGGTAGTGATGGAAGACGGGCGCGTAGCGCTAGAAGGCACGCCACGGGAAGTGTTTGCCCAAGTGGAGCGCTTGCGTGAACTGCAGATGGATGTGCCGCAGGTGGCACAGTTGGCGGCGCGGCTACCAGAGTTCCCGGTGGTGTTAAGTGTGGATGAGTTTATTGAGCAAGCCGGGGAACGGGTGAGCCGCACGGAACGGCGCGGTAGCGAAGCGGCGCGCGGCGAGAACGGGTCTAGCAAGGAAGCGGTGATACGCGTTGAAAATCTCACGCACTTTTACATGCGCGGCACGCCGTTGGAAGTGAAAGCGATTGAAGGCGTAAACGTAGAGGTGCGGCGCGGCGAGGTGCTGGGCATTATTGGGCACACTGGCAGTGGCAAGAGTACGGTGGTGCAACACTTTAATGGGCTGATGCGCGCGCATGGCGGCAGTGTGCGGGTGTTTGAACAGGCCGTGAGTGATGAGAACGTGCGCCAAATTCGGCAGAAAGTGGGCTTGGTTTTTCAACAGCCGGAAGCGCAATTGTTTGAGCAGTACGTGGGGGATGATGTGGCCTACGGCCCCCGCAACCTGAAACTTTCCAAAGAAGATGTGCGCGAGCGCGTGCGGCACGCGATGAACGCCGTGGGCTTGCCATTTGAAGAATTTAAAGACCGCGTAACGTTTGCGTTGAGCGGCGGGCAAATGCGGCGCGTGGCGCTGGCGGGTGTGCTGGCTTTAGAGCCGGAAGTGCTAGTGTTGGATGAGCCAACGGCTGGCCTAGACCCGCGTGGCCGCCAGCAAGTGTGGGAACTAATTTTGCGCTTGCGTGCGGAGCGTGGCATAACGCTGGTGGTGATTTCACACAACATGGAAGAACTGGCCGCCGCCTGTGACCGTTTAGCAGTTGTAGCCGAGGGCAAAATTGTGGCCACTGGCACCGCGCCCGAGATTTTTGCCGATGCGAAGAAATTGCAGGCCTTGGGTTTAGGTGTGCCGCAAATCACAGAAGTGATGGCGCACCTCGCGCCCGAGGCCGGGCCAGTGCTTTCTGTGGATGAAGCAGTGAGTTTGCTCTCGCAAGGTAATCAGTGAACCGTGAGCCGTAAACAGTAAAAAAATTCGTGTGCGCGAAGCGCCCGTGTTTATCCGCGTCCAATAAAAACTATGAATGAATTTCAACGAGAAATGCAACCGTGGCCGGCCTTGGCCCCTTTTGGCCGCACGGTAAAACTTCTGCGTGGCGGCCTGAGCGTGTTTGTGTTTGATTCCGGCGCGAGTGACAAGCCGCCGCTGGTGCTCATTCACGGTTTGGGCGATGAGGCCGATACGTGGCGGCATGTGTTTGGGCCACTGAGCGAGCGCTACCGCGTGGTGGCGCTGGATTTGCCCGGCTTTGGCCGCAGTGAAAAGCCCAACCGCGCCTACGCCCTCAGCTTTCTGCGGGATACAGTGGTGGATTTGTTGGATACGCTCAAGCTCACTCCGGCCACGCTCATGGGCAGTTCATTGGGCGCTGTTATTGCTCAAGCCGTAGCGTTGGCGCACCCAGCCCACGTGCGTGAGCTAATTTTGCTGGATGGCTCCATTACCTCCCGCGCACAAAAGGTAAGCCCAGTGATTTTGCGGATGGCGCTTCCGTTTTTGGGTGAGCAGATGTACTCCGGTTTGCGCGGCCAACCGCAGGCGGCGTATGACTCACTCCGCCCCTACTATGCCAACTTAGACGCTCTGCCCGAAGCTGACCGCCAATTTCTTTACCAACGCGTGAATGAGCGCGTGTGGAGCAATGGGCAGATGCGGGCCTTTCTTTCCATTTTGCGGCAGTTGGTGTGGAGCCTACCTCTGCAACAAAAAAACATGGAAGCCCAATTAACACAACTCACCACACCCACGCATGCCATTTGGGGTGAATTGGATGTGATTAATTCTGTGGAAAGTGGCCGAGCGCTGGCCACCGTACAAAAATCCGCGCGGCTCACCGTTCTGCCCGGCGTGGGCCATTTGCCGCAACAAGAAGCACCCAAAGAATTACTAGCGGTTATTTGAGAATTGGAGAATTAGAGGAGTGGAGAATTCTCCAATTCCCCAATTCTCTTTCTAAAGATGCTTTCCCCTCTAGAAAACCAAGTACTTGAAAAGATAGACGACGCCGAACTTATTGGTTGGGTGCAGGCATTGACGCGCATACCCAGCGTGTGGAAGCCGGAGACGGGCGAGGGCGAAGAAGCCGCCGCGCGTTGGGTGGAAGCGCGCTGTTTGGAGCTGGGCCTAGAAACGCACTTTGAATTTGTTCAGCCGGGCCGCCCGAACGTGGTGGCAATTCTCCAATCCTCCAATTCTCTAGTAACCCATAACTCAGTAACCAATACCCCCTTAACTTTGATGTTTGAAGGCCACACTGATGTAGTGACCGAAGGCGATGCGGCGCTGTGGACTGACCCGCCGTTTAGCGCCACTTTGCGGGAGGGCAAGATTTACGGGCGCGGCGCAAACGATATGAAGGCCGGTTTGGTGTGCGCGTTGGCCGCTCTCAAAGCCATTGTGAACAGCGGCGTGAAGTTGAAAGGCAATATCATTTTGGGCGCAGTGTGTGATGAAGAAGGCCGCATGATTGGCATTAAGCACTTTGTGGAGCGCGGTTGGGCAGATAACGTCACCGCCGCCATTGTGTGCGAGCCAGAAGAAAATCATTTGTGCATTGCCCAAAAGGGCGTGATGTGGATTAAGGTGCTGATTAAGGGCGTGATGGCACACGGCGCAATGCCGCTGACCGGCGTGAACACGGCGTACCCCATGGCGCGTTTTCTCTCGCTGGTGCATGCGCTGGAGGAACGCGAAATTGTACGGCACGGGCGGCATGAATTTTTGGGCCAGCCCAGCATCACGCCCACCATTTTGCTCTCACCGCCGCGCGGCGCGGGTGAGCCACAAAACAACGTGATGCCGGGCGCTACCGAGTGCACTTTAGATTTTAGATTGATACCGGGCCAAAACCCGGAATGGCTAGCCGAGCAGGTGGAAACCATGCTCCAAGCGGCTTGTGCGGTGGATGAACGCTTGACCTATGAATTTGAAATTATTGAGGTGCGCCATCCCACCAAAACCAGCCGCACAGAACCGGTGGTCACGGCGCTTCACTCGGCGTACCAAGATTTAGCGGGCCAAGAGCCCATCTACGGTGGCGTGCCCGGCTCCACGGATGGCACTATTCTGAATGCACGCAAAGGCATTCCCATTGTGACGTGCGGGCCGGGCGATATTCACATTCCGCATCATATTGATGAATGGGTGAGCGTGGAAGAAATTCAGCAAGCCGCGCGGCTGTATGTGTTGGCGGCGCTGAGATATTTAGGAACGGCATAAATGAACGGTACTCTTACAGATGTTCCCGGCCTGAAGGTGGGCCACTGGACGAATTTGGAAGCGGCCACCGGTTGCACAGTGATTATTTGCCCCGAGGGTGGCGCGGTGGCCGGTGTGGATGTGCGCGGTTCAGCGCCCGGCACGCGTGAAAATCATTTGCTCAACCCAGTGAACTTTGTGCAAAAGGTGCACGCCATTCTACTTTCGGGCGGCAGTGCGTATGGCTTGGCCGCGGCCGATGGAGTGATGCGTTGGCTGGAAGAACACGATTTCGGCTTGGATGTGGGCGTGGCTAAAGTGCCCATTGTGCCCGCCGCCGTGATTTTTGATTTGGGGACTGGCTCCGCTAAAACACGGCCCACCGCTGAGTCTGGTTACGCGGCGTGCGAGGCGGCCAACACCGAAGCTGTGTCGCAAGGCAATGTTGGTGCTGGCACGGGAGCAACCATCGGCAAGATTTTGGGTTTTAACCATTCAACTAAGGGTGGTTTAGGCTCGGCCAGTCGGCGTTTGGGTAGTGGTTTGGTCATCGCGGCGCTGGCCGTTGTCAATCCGTTTGGTGAAGTTATTGATCCTAAAACGAACACGTTAGTTTCAGGCGTGCGCAACCCGCTGGGCGCCGGCTTCGTTTCGGCGATTCAAACCATGGAAACCATTTATGGCCAAACGTGGTCAGGTCTTTCCAACACTACGCTCGGTCTGATTGCCACTAACGCCGCACTTAGCAAAGCAGAGGCCACCAAAGTAGCACAGATGGGCCATGATGGCCTCGCCCGTGCCATTCGCCCCATCCACACCATGTTTGATGGTGATACCGTGTACGCGCTTTCTACAGGTACCCAAAAAGCAGATGTGAACTTAATTGGCGCATTGGGTGCCGAAGTGCTGGCGGAAGCAGTGGTGAACGGTGCGCGCGCGGCAGAAACACTGGCCGGCGTGCCGGCGGCTAAGGATGTTCCGCGCGGAAGTGAGGGTGCATGAGCGAAAATTTTGAACTGCTCCGCAACGTCACCATCGGCCAGTACATTCCCACTGGCTCGGTGATTCATCAGTTGGATCCGCGCTCCAAGATTCTGGGCCTCATCATCATCATGGTGGCAGTTTCGTTTAGTTCGTCTTTCTTTGCCTGTTTCTTACTGCTCGGCTTGGTGTTGACTATTGCGCGTTTCGCGAAAATCCCCTTGAGCTACGTTTTGCGTGGCCTGCTATTGGCCGCACCAGTGCTGACGTTTATTTTTTTATTGCAAATTGTATTTCGCAGTGGGGCGGAGCCGGCTGGGCAAGTGTATGTGGATTGGGGGTGGTTCCGGCTGACGCGGCTGAGTTTGCAAGGCCCACTGGTGGGAGTGATGCGGATTATGAGCTTTGTGTTTGCTACGAGTTTATTGACGATGACCACCACCACCACCGAACTCACGCATGGCGTGGAAGGCCTGCTTCAGCCATTTCGGCGGTTTGGAATGCCCTCGCATGAGTTGGCCTTAATCAACATGATTGCTTTGCGTTTCTTGC
>JAEURM010000402.1 GCA_016789245.1 Anaerolineales bacterium | reverse complement strand
CGGCAGGCCTCGCCAACATCCTGCGCTCTGCGCAGCGGTACGCTGTAGTCGCCGGCCAGCGGCACCAGCAGGCGATTGAGCAAGGCTGCCCGTTTGCCCTGCGTTTCACGGTGACGGGCAAAGGCCTCGGCTGGCGTCTTCGGCGCCTTGCCGCGTTGTGCGCCGAAACGGCGGGCGGCTCGCTTGGTGAGTGCCTGCATCAGGTGCCGGGCATTGACCCAGTCGCCACGCCAGAGCAGCGCCATGCCGGATTCCAGTTGCCGGTAAGTGTCGTCGGCCGACGAGCGGTCGTCGACGATACCGATCTCGCCGTGCGGGGCGACACCGGCTTCCGAACGCCAGCCCGCACGGTGCTCATGGCCGCCTTCCAGCCAGTGCATTTCAGGGAGTTGAATCGATTCCATGCCGCATTGTAGGGCACTTCCGCCGACCTCTTTAGTCATACAATCCCCTCATCCCCAGCACCGAAGACAAACAATGAAATTCGAAGGTACCGATAG
>JAEURM010000401.1:245-502 GCA_016789245.1 Anaerolineales bacterium | reverse complement strand
TCGGCCATGATGGATAATTTTGATGGGCCAAGCCTGAATACAACCTTGTGGGCTTCCGGCTTATGGGCCGGTGGGGATTACGCCCCGAGCTTTGCCGATGGCCTAGCCACTTTACCCGGCGGCGGTTACGTGCGCTCTCAAAATACTTTTACGCGGGGCGTGGTGGAAGCCAACGCCGCGTTCGGAAATGGCGCTTGGCAACACCTCGGCTATGCTAATTTAGATTTTGCCGGTGACCGTTCTTTCATCTTCAGCAC
>JAEURM010000401.1:0-235 GCA_016789245.1 Anaerolineales bacterium | reverse complement strand
ATTTAGTGGTGATGGCAACCTGTACGCACGGGTGAACAATTCTGGCGCTGAACAACGCATCAATCTTGGCCCCATCCCAACTGGCCTCCATCGTTACCGTCTTGAATGGGTGGCCCTAGACGCGAGCAATGACCAACTCACCTTCTTGATTGATGGCGTGCAGGTAGCACAGCTGAGTGTGAGCAATGCTGGAGCGGCTTTCTGGCACGTTTACCTCAACAACAACGGTGCGGCT
>JAEURM010000400.1 GCA_016789245.1 Anaerolineales bacterium | reverse complement strand
GGAAGGCGGGTAAATCTTTGAGGTTACGCCAGAGTAAATCGTCAGGTTGAGTCGTCACTAGTTCAAATCGTGAAACGTAAAACGTGAAAGCCGCTTTGCTTAGAGGCGTTTCACGCTTTACGTTTCACGCAATAAGCTTCGCAAACAATTCTTCGTATTTGGCCGCCGTGGTGTTAGGGCTGAATATTTCCGCAATGGGGCCGCGCGGGCGTACGTACTGCTCACGGTTATCCAGCACTTGCAATATGTTCTCGGCCAACGCGGCAGAATCTTTGGGCGGCGTAGTGAGGCCCATGCCCGTCATCTGCGTGGGCATACGTACGCCGGGCAAAGCACTGGCTACCGAGGGCGTGCCACACAGCGCGGCTTCTATTTGCACCAAGCCAAAGGTTTCCGTGCTGTTGATGCTAGGCAGAACATGCACATCACAACAACTAAAAAACAGCGCCATTTGCTCTGTATTGAGTGTGCCGACGTGTCGGTAGTGATTCTTGTACTGCTCTA
>JAEURM010000003.1 GCA_016789245.1 Anaerolineales bacterium | reverse complement strand
GCATTAGGCGGCTTAACGGTTTGAAGTCTGAGAGCTTATTCAATTGTATATGTGTGCACCTTTCGTATTAGCGGGTGACATCTATTTTATCTACCTAATTATGCATTATTTAGAATGCATTTCGTATAACACACCCTATAAGCATATTATACGGAAACTTATCGCGAGACAAAAGTGGAACGTCTCTCAGCAAATCCTCGGCAACTGCTCACCAATTTGCATATCTACCACGCGGGTTCCGCCAATGCCAGTGCGGGCCGTAACCAAGCCCGGGTTGTTGGCCGTAACTTGGCCAATGATGGCGGCGCGTTGGCCGAGCGGGTGGGCGCGCATGGCGGCCAAAATGGCCTCGGCGTGCGCGGCGGGCACAATGGCCACCAACTTGCCTTCGTTCGCCACATACATCGGATCCATCCCCAACAGCTCACAGGCGCTTTGCACGGCGGCGTTCACTGGAATCTTGCGCTCATCCAGCGCCACGCCCACGTTGGCGGCCTGCGCAATTTCATTCAACGCAGAAGCTAGGCCGCCGCGCGTGGGGTCACGCAAAACATGAATTTCGGGCGTTACGGCCAGCAGAGCGTCCACCAGCCCGTTGAGGGGCGCGCTATCACTCACAATTTCAGTTTCAAACTGCAAGCCTTCACGCACGCTCATAATGGCCATGCCGTGGTCACCAATCGTGCCGCTCAACAACACCACATCGCCGGGCGCGGCGCGGTGCGGGCCAATTTCCACGCCGGGCGGAATCACGCCCACGCCAGCCGTGTTGATAAAGACTCCGTCACCGTGGCCCTTATCCACCACTTTAGTATCACCGGCAATGAGTTGCACCCCAGCGGCTTGGGCGGCGGCGGCCATGCTTTGCACAATGGTTCCCAACTGCGCCAGCGGCAAGCCTTCTTCAATGATGAAGCCCGCTGTGAGGTACAGCGGGCGTGCGCCACTCATGGCCACATCATTCACCGTGCCGTTGATGGCGAGTTCGCCGATGTTGCCGCCCGGGAAGAACAGCGGCCGCACTACAAATGAATCCGTGGACATAGCCACGCGGCTGGTGGGGAGTGAAAACACCGTGGAATCACCGAGCCGGTTGAGGGCATCATTGCTAAAGGCGGGCAAGAACAAGTGCCGCACTAAATCCGCCGAGAGTTTGCCGCCGCCGCCGTGCCCTAGCACAATGTTAGGGTAATCACGGAGGGGAAGCGGGCAAGACCAAGTTTCAAAGTTGAGTGTGTTGGGCATGGTGGTTTGAAACGATTGACACGGATTGCAGGAAATGATTTTATCGTTAGCCGCTGGCGAATCATGAGACGGTTCACCCTCTCCCTGTGAGAGATGGTAAGGTGAAGGCGAACTGGTGGCATTTATTCGGCGCAGTCTCATTCACCGCCACGCGCTGACCCTCATCCGGCCTTCGGCCACCTTCTCCCTATAAGGGAGAAGGAAGACCGTTTCAAGATTTAACCAACGCCAATTGATACGACTCAGTAAATTCAAAGTGTAACATCCTGAGCTTGTCGAAGGATGCGGATCGGCTGGAGACAGTTTTTTTTGACCAGGGCGCGCCCTTCGACTGCGGCGCACAAAAAGCGTGCGCCTCCGCTCAGGGTGCTTATTCAAATTTTGAATCTACTGCGACTGAACAATCAAATTCCTTGCCTATATTTTTTGGTCACGCCAATTCCATGTTTGTGAAATTTGCGCAATTTGGCACGATGTAAATTACACCGCCACCGACTGAATATCCGCTAGCTTTACAAAGCGGCCATAACGGTAGTACGCCGCGCATGCGCCCTCGCTGGAGACCATAGTAGCGCCGAGCGGCTTTTGCGGCGTGCATTCTTTGCCAAAGGCCGGGCACTGGTTGGGCTTGATCAGCCCTTGCAAAACTTCACCACTGCGGCAGAGCGGTGACTCTTGCGTTTTAATATCACCCACGTCAAAGCGCCGCGCCGCATCAAACTCAGCGTACGGCTCGCTCAGCGCCCAGCCGCTGTGCGGAATTTCCCCAATGCCGCGCCACAGGCGGTGCGTCACCGTGAACACATCCCCCAGCATTTTCTGCGCGGCGGGGTTGCCCTGATATTGCACGGCGCGCTCGTAAGCATTCTCAATTTCCGCACGGCCCGCTTCTAATTGCTTCACGGCGCGCAAAATGCCGATGAGCACATCCAGCGGCTCAAAGCCAGTGACGACGATGGGCACGCGATATTTTTCCACCAGCGGGCCATATTGCCAGTAGCCCATCACCGCGCACACATGGCCGGCGGCCAAAAACGCTTGCACGCGGTTGGCGGGGGAGGAAAGGATGGCTTCAATGGCCGGTGGCACTAACACATGCGAGACGAGCAGAGAAAAATTCTTTAGCCCCAACTGCTGGGCCTGAAACACCGCCATGGCGTTGGCGGGCGCGGTGGTTTCAAAGCCTACGCCAAAAAACACCACTTCACGCTCCGGGTTCTCGCGCGCAATCTTCACCGCATCTAACGGTGAGTACACAATGCGCACATCGCCACCGTGGCCCTTTACGCTGAATAAATCGCGCTCACTGCCGGGCACGCGCAACATATCTCCAAATGAGCAGAAGATAACGTTGGGCCGCGCGGCAATGGCCAGCGCCTTATCAATCATTTCTAGCGGCGTTACACACACTGGGCAACCCGGCCCGTGAATCATCTCCACCGTTTCCGGCAAAAGCTGATCTATGCCGTTGCGGATGATGGAGTGCGTTTGCCCGCCGCACACTTCCATAATCACCCACGGGCGTTTGGCCGTTTGCCGAATTTCATCCAGCAAACGGTGGGCTACAGCTGGGTCTCGGAATTCATCAAGGTACTTCATGTTTTTCCTCTCCAGCCCGCAGTTCTTCTTCTAAGGTGCCCATTTCCTTGAACAGCCGTAAAGTTTCCAGCGCTGATTCTTCATCTAGCTTGGTGATGGCAAAACCTACATGCACAATGGTGTAATCACCCACGTTTAGCTCCGGCAGGTAAGCCAAACACACTTCTTTTTGAATGCCGTCAAAATCAATTTTCCCCATGCGGATGCCGCCGTTTTCGTAAATCTCCAACACTTTGCCGGGAATACCGAGACACATAATTACCTCCAACTGGCTGATGGCGGAGGGCAAATAGCCAACGCACCATCGGCGATTAGCCATATGCTATTTGCTACCCACTATCCGTTTGGCCCCAATTACTGCTTGCCCCAACGCCAGCCCGCCATCATTGGGCGGAACCAAGTGGTGCGTGAGCGTTTGAAAATTGTGCGCGTGCAAGCGCGTAAGCGTGCGCGTGAGAAGGGTAACGTTTTGAAACACGCCGCCGCTCAGCGCCACCACGTTTAAGTTGTGCGTGTGCCGCAGGCGTTGGCTCAAAGTAAGTATAAGTTCCGCCACGGCGTTGTGGAAGCGGCTGGCAATGCGGGCCACTGGCACCTTGGCGCGTAAATCCGCCGCAATAGCGCGAATAACGGGCGCGGCAAGAAATGAAGTTTCACCCAACTCAAACGCGTAGGCTTCGTTTTCATCTGCCGCGAGGGCTTCCAACTCACTGGCCGCTTGCGCTTCATAGGTAACGGTTTGGCGCACGCCGCACAGCGCCGCCACCGCATCAAACAGCCGGCCAAAGCTGGAGGTGGGCACAGTTTGCAGGCCAGTGCGTAACTGTTGCACCAAAATGCGGCGCTCTTCCGGCGGGCAGGCGGCCACGGGCGGTAAATCTTCTTGCCACTCCACACCGGCGGCTTGCAAGTGCGCCAACGCCACGCGGTACGGGCGCTTCACGGCGGCATCCCCGCCCGGCAGTGGCACATAGGCCAAATGCGCGGCGCGCTCAAAATTGGCGTAATCGGCCAGCAAAACTTCACCGCCCCAAATAGCACCATCGGTGCCAAAGCCGGTGCCATCCAAGCTAAAGCCAATCACCGGCTTATCACCGGCGTAACCGTTCTCGGCCATCACTGCCGCAATGTGCGCGTGGTGATGTTGCACTTGGATGTGATGAAAGCCGTTAGCGTGTTGCGCGGCCCAACGGGAGGAAAGGTAACGCGGATGTAAATCGCTCACCAGCACGCGCGGCTGGCAACGGAACAGCGCCTGATAATGCTCAACGGCACGCTCAAAGGCCTGCAGAGTTTCCAAATTTTCCATATCGCCAATGTGCTGGCTCATAAAAGCGTAATCATCGCGCGCCAAGCAAAAGGTGGCCTTAAGTTCACCGCCAACGGCCAGTGTGGGCGGAACAGTGAATGGCAGTTTTACGGGGAAGGGCGCGTAGCCGCGTGAACGCCGGATGGGCAACAGCGCGGGCGGCGTGGCCGTTACGCGCAAAACCGAATCATCACACGGCACCTGAATATCTCGGTCATGCAATAAAAATGCATCGGCCAGCGCGGCCAGCCGCTCGCGCGCTTCGGCATTATCTTTGGCAATCGGCTCATCACTGTAATTGCCGGAAGTCATCACCAACGCGCCGCGTCCTGAGCTTGTTGAAGGACGGTCTTTCAGCAACAAGTGATGGAGTGGCGAGTACGGAAGCATGACGCCGAGATAGGGATTGCCGGGCGCTAGCAAAGATGAAAGAGCCGGTTCAGCTTTACGCCGGAGTAAAACAATGGGCCGCTCTTTAGATGTGAGCAGTTCCGCTTCGGCGGCGTTTACTTCGGCAAATTCACGCACGGCTTCTAAGTTGGTGGCCATGATGGCAAAGGGTTTATCCACGCGGCCTTTGCGCTCCCGCAAAAGTTGCACGGCAGAATCATTGGCCGCGTCACAGGCCAAGTGAAAGCCACCAATACCTTTTATGGCCACAATTTGGCCTTGGGCCAACAAGCGTTGAGTTTGCTCCAATGCATCTTCACGGAACGTGCCGTCTCGCGTTTCTAGCCACAGGCGCGGCCCGCACTTGGGGCAGGCGTTGGGTTGCGCGTGAAAGCGGCGGTTGAGTGGGTTGTGATATTCGGCTTGGCAGGCTGGGCACATGGCAAACGCGGCCATGGTGGTTTTAGGCCGGTCATACGGAATATCTTGAATGAGGGTGAAGCGCGGCCCACAGTTGGTGCAGTTGATGAAGGGATAACGGTAGCGCCGGTCAGCCACGTCAAATAGTTCGCGCAAGCAATCGTCACACAGCGCAATATCCGGTGAGATGAGGGTGTTGGCGGCGGGTTGCGCTTCGCTTTCCACAATCCGAAAATTCTGTGTGCCGTCCGGCTCCAGAGCTTCCACGCTTACGGCTTCAATGTGCGCCAGCGGCGGTTTCTTGGCTGTTAAATCCGTTTGGAAATTTTCTAAAGCAGAAAGCGGCCCCTCAATTTCTATAAACACGCCGGCGCTGTTGTTGCCCACCCAGCCGGCCAAGCCGTGCGTGTGCGCCAGCCCATACACAAATGGCCTAAAGCCCACGCCTTGCACTACGCCCGTAACGCGCAAACGGCGGCGGGCCATGAGAGAAGAAGGAGGGGAGGCAAGTAATGTGTTCACGGAAAATGGTTGGCCAAATTTAGCCCGCCAAGCGAGATAAAGACGATGTGAATTAGTTTAATTATGGGGCTAGCCATCTACGGCTCTAGTAAGCAAAGTCATAGCGCCCCTAGCCAATTGTCACTAAGCGGGGCGGCGTTGCCCGCGTTGTTCAATGAGGAAGTTCACCCACGCGTCTAAGCCCAAGCCAGATTTGGCGGACGTTTCAAAAATGCGCAGGCCGGGCCGCACGGCGTGTAAATTGGCATACGCCGCTTCGCGATTAAAGTCCACTGCCTCAGCTAAATCTATTTTGGTGATTAGCGCCACATCCGCCGTAAGAAACAGGCTGGGGTATTTCAGCGGCTTATCTTCACCTTCCGTCACAGAGAGCAGAACCACGCGCAAATCTTCGCCCAAATCATAGCCGGAGGGGCAAACGAGGTTGCCTACATTTTCAATAAACAAAAATTGCAATTGATTGAGCGCCCAACCGCTGGCCAGCAAGTGCGTGTGCACCATCTCCGCTTCTAAGTGGCAGATGCCATCCGTAACAATTTGCCGCGCGGGCGCACCACTACGGGCCAGCCGCCGTGCATCATTTTCCGTGGCCAAATCACCCACCAGCGCCGCCACGCTCAGGCCGCGTTCTTTCATCACGCTCAACGTACGCTCTAGCCAAGCTGTTTTGCCCGTGCCCGGGCTAGAAACCCAGTTCAGCGTAAACGTGCCCGCCGCGTGAAATTGCGCGCGCAGTTCACTGGCTAGTTGCTCGTTCTTATCTAAAACGTTTTTCTTAATTTCCAGCAGGCGCGGCGTCATGCGTCATACTCCAAAGACTCTATTTGCAGTTCACGGCCTTGCACCAACACGGGCGCTACCACATCATGCTTGGGGCATTGCCAATTGGGTGGGTTGTGCGGCTCACATCCCTCGGGCGTGCAGTGCTCGCATTTTATTTTCATCGGCACGTCTTCAATTACCAGTTGTGAGCCTTCTAGCGCAGTGCCTTGGGCGGCCAAATCATAGCAAAACAACAAAGAATCTTTTACCACACCAGCCAGTGCGCCCAGCCGCAGGTGCACGGCTTTTACGCGCGTCACGTTAGCCTGCGCCGCGGCGTGGCTGGCCACTTCCACCAAACTGTGAGCCAAAGAAAGTTCATGCATTCTGAGGGGACTGTACGTGCCAACCCCGATTGCGTACAGTGACAAACTTCCTTAGGTGAGGTGATTAATGGACTGGTTTGGTCTGAATTGACGCAAAGCGATTGGAGGTGGAAGCGATAGTTCAAATGCACTCGAAATGTTTACTTTTGATGAAAAGTGAATGTTTCTAACATATGAAGAAATGCCTCCCATTCACTTAATCTAATCTCGGGCACATCGCATATCGATGATTGTTCAGGTTGTGCGTGCCAGCCAGCTTCGTATAAGCTGTTGTTGTTTTGAAAGTAAATCAAACGGCCAACAAAGCCATAGGTGTTGTAATCAATTGTAATGGCGCTTAAACCATTCACTTGGCCGGCAGATCTTGTTGTTTCAGTAAACTCTGGGTCGGCATACTGCATAATATTTGCAATGGAACTGGTCAAGTTTTGTGAAGATGCTTCATACACTTGAAGCGAGATATAAGCGCCAAGGTCAAGCCGGTTTCTACTACTGCCATCTAGTGAACAATTACTCATAAAAGGCACAGTTTTCCAAATGGCAGGATATTCAAATGTAAAACCGTGTTGAACGTTGTTATGAGCCTGCCACGAATTGACATACTCCGTTAGGATAAGCGTGGGAGTGTTTTGGCGCTGAGTGTTAGGCGTGGGTGTAAAAGTCGGATTTGGCTTAAGGGTGATTGTTGGAGCTGTTTTTGTTGGTGATTCTAGCGAGCGGGGCGTTTGATGCGGTAAGCGTGATGGCGAAGTTTGGACTTTCGGCTGATCACTACAGGCCGAACCCATCATTCCAACTGTCAGTAGGATGGCTGAAATTATTCGGTACCGCACGAAAGTTTTCCAGAGACTAGCCCATCAACAGAGCGTGGGGTTAGGGCGAAACTCTATAAAGGCTCTCTGTTCTAGATAATTGTAATGCCAGACCTGTCAGGTGGCACGGGAAGCGGCCACAATTTATTTAGTGTTGTGCGCGCCACCTGACAGGTCTTAGGCGCGGCCAGCGGCTGATAAAGTTTTACCAATAGGGTTATGCTTGACTTAGCACCAACTTATACCCCACGCCCGTAATCGTCTCGATGGTGACCTGACTGCCGCTCAGCGCTTTGCGCACGTGGGCCACATGCACGTCAATCGTTCGCGTTTGGCCCACGTAATCAAACCCCCACACCAACTCCAGCAATTTCTCACGCGTGAGTACCAAGCCTTTGTGCTCGGCCAGCGTCAGTAGTAAATCAAACTCTTTGGTGCGAAGCGTAGCGCGTTTGCCGCCCACCAACACTTCGCGGGCGGCGGGGTCAATAGTCACGTCATTTAGATGCAGGGCGGCGTTATCATTCTTAGGCGCGGCGCGTTCACTACGGCGCAAAATGGCTTTTACGCGCGCCACCAACTCACGCGGGTTAAAAGGCTTGGTCAAATAATCATCCGCGCCCAACTCTAGGCCAATAATTTTGTCCAAATCATCATCACGCGCGGTGAGCATGATGATGGGTACATCACTTTTGGCGCGCACGCGCTTGCACACTTCAAAGCCGTCCAGCTTGGGGAGCATCACATCCAACACCAGCAGGGCGGGGTTCTCACGCCGCGCGGCTTCTAGCGCCGCTTCCCCATCGCCCACTGCGCTCACCCGGAAGCCTTCCCGCTCAAAATACAGCCGCGCCAACTCAATAATGTGCGCTTCATCCTCTACCATCAAAATTAATTCACCAGTCATGCGGGCATTGTAAGAGCAAACCTTGCGGGCGGCAACGCTTTGCCCCGCCGCGCACTCTGACGGATAATACGGCCTAATGGTTTTGCCCCAGCCCACCTTGATTGAAACTGATGCTGATTTGCGCCAGTTAGTGACGACACTGGTCGCTCAGCCGGCGTTGGCCGTGGATACTGAATCCAATAGCCTGTTTGTGTACCGTGAGCGGCTGTGCCTGATTCAGTTCTCCACGCCCACAGCGGATTACATTGTGGACCCGCTCCAAGCGGATGCGCGTTTGCTGGCTCCGTTGTTTGCCAACTCGGCGCAGGAAAAAATCTTCCACGCGGCGGAATATGATTTGATTTGCTTGACGCGCGATTTCAACATTCAAACCACCAACCTGTTTGATACGATGGTGGCCGCGCGTTCACTCGGCTGGCCACAAACCGGCCTCGCTTCATTGCTAGAGCTTCACTTTGGCGTGAAGATGAACAAGAAACATCAACGCGCCAATTGGGGCCGCCGCCCCCTCACGCCAGATTTGCTGGATTACGCGCGCATGGATACGCACTACTTATTTGCCTTGCGCGCTTTGCTAGAAAAAGAACTGCGCGCCGCTGGCCGGTGGGAAGAGACGCAAGAAGAGTTTGCGCGGCTGGCTAAATTCAAGTGGGAAGCCGTGCCCGTTGACCCGCACGCCTTTTGGCGCGTGAGCCGCTCCCGCGATTTATCTGGCCAGCAGGCCGCCGTTTTGCAAGAATTGTGGCAATACCGTGAGAAGATGGCCGAACGCGCGGATGTGCCGCCCTTCAAAATGATGGGGGATGAAACTTTGTTGGCGCTGGCCAAAAAACTACCGCAAACCGCCGAGGAACTGCGCGGCGTACATGGCATGACGGAAGGCCAAATCCGGCGGCACGGTGACCAAGTGTTGAACGCGGTGCACCGTGGCCTGAAAGCTTCGCCCGTGAAGCCACCCAAGCCCAAGCTAGAGCCGGAGCCAGTGCGTGAACGCTTTGAGCGTTTGCGCGTGTGGCGCAAAGAAAAAGCCAAAACACGCGGGGTAGAATCCGATGTGATTCTGCCGAAAGAAGCGATGTGGGAAATGGCGCGCCGCGCCCCGCGCACGCTGGAAGAACTGGCCGGGCTGGAGCACTTAGGCCCATGGCGGCGCAATGCGTATGGGGATGAGTTGGTGCAAGTGTTGAA
The DNA here is from genome assembly GCA_016789245.1 of Anaerolineales bacterium. The sequence continues at coordinate 17,023 of JAEURM010000003.1, read as the reverse complement.
TACGTGAACGTAGTGCGTATAGCGTATCGCGTGATACGGAATACGCAACACGCACTACGTGCCCAATAGGAGACTCAGCATGAAAATTACTTTTCACGGCGCGGCGCAAACGGTTACCGGCTCACGGCACTTGCTGGAGGTGAACGGGCGGCGGCTACTGTTGGATTGCGGCCTGTACCAAGGCGCGCGTGAGGAAGCCAAAATCCGCAACCGCGATTTGCGCTTTGACCCGGCCACGCTGGACGCCGTGATTCTCTCGCACGCGCACATTGACCATTCCGGCAATATCCCCTCTCTGCCCAAGTTGGGTTACCACGGCCCTATCTACGCCACGCCCGCCACGCATGATTTGTGCGAATACATGCTCAAAGATTCGGCCCGCATCCAAGAATCGGACGTGGAGTTCTTCAATAAGAAGGCGGCGCAAAAAGGTGAGCCGGCCACTGCCGAAGCGCTGTACACCGAAGAAGATGCGGTGGCCGCGCTGGAACTGTTTCGGCCCCGGCCGCTTAATCAACCGTTTGAAGTTTTGCCCGGCGTGCAAGCCACGTTCTATGAAGCTGGCCACATGCTGGGCAGTGCCATGCTAGTGCTAGATGTGGAAGAGCGCGGCGGACGCAAGTTCCGGTTTGCGTTTTCCGGTGATATTGGGCGGCAAGGTTTGCCCATTTTGCGTGACCCTACCTTTTTGCAGGATGTGGATTACTGCATCATGGAATCAACGTACGGCACTAAAACGCATCGCCCGCCCTCGGAAGCCTCTGTAGAGTTTCGGCAGATGGTAAAGGAAACGGTGGCGCGGGGCGGCAAAATTATTGTGCCGGCGTTTGCAGTGGGCCGCTCGCAAGAGATTGTGTTTGAACTGCACAAGATGATTGAAGAGCGTGAGATTCCGGCCATCCCTGTGTTTGTGGATAGCCCGCTGGCCGTGAATGCTTCGGATGTATATCAACAACACGAAGATTTGTTTGATGAAGAAACACAGAAACTTTTGCGAAAAGGGGATGTGTTTGGCTTCTCTAGCCTGAAGTACACGCGCTCGGTGGATGAGAGCAAAGCCATCAATGATGTGCGCGGCTCGTGCGTCATCATCAGTGCCAGCGGCATGGCGGAAAATGGCCGCATTTTGCACCACCTGAAGAACAATATTGAAAACCCGCGCAACACCATTCTCATCGTTTCTTGGCAAGCGCCCCATACGCTGGGCCGCCGCTTGGCGGAGCGTGAGCCGGAAGTAAAAATCTTTGGCGAGTGGTACAACCTGCGCGCCAACGTAGCCACTATCAACGGCATGTCTGGTCACGCCGGGCGAGATTTGTTGGTGCAGTGGGCGTCGGCCCTCAAGCCCCGGGTGAAAAATATCTTCCTCGTCCACGGTGAGCCGGAGTCTTCCGCCGCCCTCAAAACGGCGCTGGAAACGGAAGCCGGCCTAAGCGGCGTGCACGCGCCCGCATTGCATGAAAGCGTGGAAGTTTGAAGCTGGGCTGTTATAATTTCAACCCGTTGGAGAGGTGCCAGAGTGGACGAATGGGGCGGTCTCGAAAACCGTTGTAGCGCCTTGCGTTACCGTGAGTTCGAATCTCACCCTCTCCGCTGATAAGAAACCCTAAGGGTCGGCTTCGCGCAGACCCTTAGGGTTTGATTGAAAACGAAACGCGCCAATGCTGGCGCTTTTTTTTACCCCTTCAACAACTGCAAGTTGGCCATGCTGGCTACTAGCCGCTTGATGCCCATGCCTTCAAACGCCACGGTAACTTCTTCGTTTTCACCGGAGCCTCGGCTTTCAATCACAATGCCCTCACCGAAGCTGGCGTGCTTGACGCGTTGGCCGGTGCGGTAGCGCGGCTCCGGGCGGGGCGCGGTGCTAGAGTTGCTGGCACTGAGTGAGGCGGAGCGGCCCACTACCCGTTGGCCGCGCGTTGGCTCCGGCGTTTCCCAAGTGGTGGCGCGTTTGTACGCTTCAGAGGAACGGATTTGTTTGGTGGGCTTTTGGCCGGTGAGCAAATGGTCTGGAATATCGTACAAAAAGCGGGAAGCCTCCGTCACCGACGAATCCCCATACGCAGAACGCCGGAAGGCCCGGAGGAGATACAACCGGTCTTTGGCCCGCGTCATGCCCACGTACATCAGCCGCCGCTCTTCATGCATCGCTTCTGCATCTTCAAAGGAACGTTGATGCGGCAGTATGCCCTCATCCAAACCCACCATGAACACCACTGGAAACTCTAGCCCTTTGGCCGCGTGCAGTGTGAGCAAGATGGGCGCTTTGCCTTCCTCAGCCACGGTGTCTTGATCAGACACTAAGGCCAGTTGTTCCAAAAATTCTGCCAGCGGCGCATCTTTGAATTCTTGCGCCACGCCGCGCAACTCCAGCACGTTGGCCCACCGCTCATCGCCCTCTTCACTGCCATCCAGCAAAAAATCACGGTAGCCGGTGCGCTCCATGATGGTATCCATCAACTGCACCACGGAAAGCTCCGTGCGTGCCGCATTCCAATGGCTCAGCATCAAACCAAACTTGGCGAGGGAGGCCGCCGCCTTGTTGCCGAACTTGGGTGCGAACATACTCTTTGGCCCGCTCTCACCTAAATCCCGAATGATTTCGGCCGGCGTAATGTTGGCCGCGCGCGCCGCTTCTTGCAGTTGCTCCAACGTTTTTGCGCCAATGCCGCGCGTGGGCACATTGATGACGCGCAACAAACTTACTGAATCAGCTGGGTTGTGTACCAGCCGCAAGTACGCCAGCAAGTCTTTAATTTCTTTGCGGCCATAAAAGCGTTGCGCGCCCACCAGTTTGTACGGCAAGTTAGCGCGGATGAAGGCTTCTTCCACCGCGCGCGATTGGGCGTTGGTGCGATACATCACGGCAAAATCGCCCGGCTCGTAATCGCCCTCCCGCACGGCCAGCGCAATCGTATCAATAATGAAGCGAGCTTCCTCTTCTTCGTTATATGCTTCAAACATATAAATCTTGGTGCCGCCCGCACGGGAGGTGAACAGTTGCTTGCGCGTGCGGGCGGGGTGCTTATCAATCACCGCCATTGCACCATCCAAAATGGTTTGCGTGGAGCGATAATTCTGCTCCAGCAAAATGGTGTTTAAGTCTCGGTAATCACCCTTGAGTTTGTTGACGTTGCGATAGTCCGCGCCGCGCCAGCGATAGACGCTTTGATCTGGGTCACCCACGGCGTACAAATTCTGGTGTTGTGCGGCAAGCGCTTGCAAAAGGGCGTATTGCACGGTGTTGGTGTCTTGAAACTCATCCACCAGCACGTGTTCAAAGGTGCGCTGGTATTTGGCCAACACCTCCGGGTTTTGGCGGAACAGCCGAACTACATTCACCAGCAAATCATCAAAATCCATGGCGTTGTTAGCCGCCAGCAGTTCTTGGTAACGCACGTACACACGCCGCGTAATTTCAGCCGCGTAGTTGGGCGCGGGGTATTCTTCTGGCCCAATCAACTCATTCTTGGCCCCAGAGATTTTGTTGAGCAGAGAGGCGGGCCGAAATTTCTTATCATCCAAATTCAACTCGGCCACTACTTGCTTGATGAGGGCTTCTTGGTCACTGGTATCAAAGATGACGAACTCGTTGGTGACGTTGAGATGTTGCGCTTCACGCCTCAGCCAGCGGGCGCAAATTGAGTGAAACGTGCCGATAGTCAGGCCGCGCACGCCTTCACCTAACAATTTATCCACCCGATTTTTCATCTCTTTAGCCGCTTTGTTGGTAAATGTCACCGCTAAAATATGGTACGGTGCAACGCCTAAATGCTGAATCAAGTACGCAACGCGGTACGTTAGCACGCGCGTCTTGCCAGAGCCGGGGCCGGCCAAAATCAGCGTTGGCCCGGACGGCGCGGTAACGGCCTGATGCTGTTGTGAGTTAAGTGTGGAGAGTAAATCCATAACAGAAAGATTCTAGCATAAGGCTTTAACACCTCGGAGTTCTTCAAGAACTCCGAGGTCTGCCGGGAAGTTGCCCACCTCCCAACTAGCCGCTATACTCATTCAATCCTTTGCGCCTTGCCAATTGAGTATTGAGAATTCACTATGTACCTCGCTATCGAAGGCGTTATCGGTGTAGGTAAAACCTCGCTGGTGCGCTTGCTCCAATCGGCCTTCAACGCCGAAAGTTTGCTGGAAGTGTTTGAAGAGAATCCGTTCCTTTCGGATTTTTACGGTGACCGCGCGCGCTATGCTCTGCAAACCGAATTATTCTTTCTGCTCTCACGTTACCAGCAGCAAAAAGAGATTAGCGCCCTGTTGGAGCATGGCTCTGTGATTGCGGATTTTACGTTTGCCAAAAGCGCACTGTTCGCCAGCCGCAACTTGAGCGGGGATGAGTGGGTGTTGTACCGCCGCCTGAATGATGCGCTAGCCGAAAAAGTACCGCCGCCCGATTTACTGGTGTACTTGCACGCCTCCACCGATGAGCTCATGCGCCGCATCTTCCGCCGTGACCGGCCTTACGAGCGCAACATGGAACACGCTTACATTGCGGATTTGGGTGCGGCGTATGATGAGTTTTTTGCCCAGTACACTGCCGCGCCCACGTTGATTATTGAAGCCAATGGCCTAGATTTTGTGAACAACCCCGATGATTTGCGCCGTGTGTTAGAGCGTATCCGCGGCGCACTAGGGACACAGTATCAAGAGCCACTGCCTCTCTCAACTACTTAACCACCAAGGCACCAAGGGCGCTAAGTTCACGAAGAACTGCGAGTTGTTTCGTGTTCTTAGAGACTGCGTGGTTATTGGCTTTCTTATACTGGCGCTTTGCAATCGCACAAATCTGTGGATAATGGCCGCGTGACGCCCGTCATTGAACGTTCCACTCTGCTCAAGATAGCTCAAGATACCGCCGCGCAAAAAATGGCCGAACGGCCAAGTTTGCTTTCGGCCTACCTTACCGGTTCAGTAGCGGCCAACGAGCCGTTACTCGGCGAAGCCACTGATATTGATTTGATTTTTATTGACTCCGCGCCGCCGCTAACACGGGAAGTGGTGAAGTTGGCTGACCAAGTGGTGCTGGACGTGCAGTACCGAAGCCGCGAGGAGTACGCGCACCCTAAAGATTTGCGCGTGCACCCGTGGCGCGGGCCGGAAATGTGCGAGCCAATTTTCCTGCGTGACCCGCGCCACTTTTTTGAATTGGCGCAATCCAGCGCCCGTGGCCAATTTCACCGGCCAGACCATGTGGCCGCCCGCGCCCGCGCCTTCATCACCTTAGGGCGTACGGCACTTCACCTCAGCCCACTGCCGGGCGCTGTGCCAAGTGCGCCAGTGACGTTGGCGAATTTTTGCCAAGCGCTGATGTGTACGGCCAACGCGGCCATGACACTCACCGGCTTTCCGGGTGCGGGGCGGCGTTTGGTGATGAAGCTGGAACTGGCCGCGCGTAAACTTAACCAGCCCGCTGTATATGATGACTTCATGACTATCTTCGGCGGAGAACTGCCCGCCGCCCAAGCACAGTTACTGTTGGCCGATTGGTCGGCCGCGTACCAAGCTGGGCAAACGGCGGAGGATGAATTAATCCATCCCGCGCGGCGCACGGTGTATGAGCGCGGCTTCAAGGCGTTAATTGACGCTGACCGCGCGGCGGAAATGGAATGGCTCATGCTTTACACGTGGCAGGCCGTTATGCGCCACTTGCCCGGCAACAGCGTGCACGCCGAAAATTGGATTGCGTTCTTAGAGCGTTTGCGTTTGGCCGCCCCGGCCGATTTCCGCGCCCGCGTAACTGAAGCCCGCACTTACCTTGACCAAATAGATGCGCTGGTAGAAACGTGGGCGGATAAAAACGGCGCCTAAACTTAAGTGCCAAGTGCCTAAGTGTCGGGTGTCAGTCTTGGCGGAGGACACTCAACACCCGGCACTCGTCACCTCATCAAGCTACACTTGCAAAGAAAATATCACCTCATCGTCGCCGGTAACATCGGCGTGGGCAAATCTAGTTTGGCGGGATTATTGGGCCAACGGTTGGGCTGGAAACCGTTTTATGAAGGCGTGGCCGATAATCCCTACTTGGCCGATTTTTACGCCGATATGCCTCGGTGGGGCTTCCACTCGCAAATGTTCTTTCTTTCTCAGCGGGTGCGCGTTCAGCGGCAGATTCATGACCATCCCACCTCTATCATCCAAGACCGGTCTATCTACGAAGATGCGGAGATTTTTGCCCGCAACTTATACTTGCAGGGCGCACTGAGCGAGCGGGATTTTGCCACCTACACGGATTTGTACCGCGGCCTGCTGGATTTGCTCCCCGCGCCGGACGTGGTAATTTACCTGCGCGCTTCCGTACGTACTCTGCAAAACCGCATTGCCCAACGTGGCCGCACGTATGAAACCGGTATTGCCCCAGAATACTTGGCCCAATTAAATGACTTGTACGAAGAGTGGGTGGGGGGCTTTACGCAATGCCCGCTCTTGGTAGTTCCGGCGGATGATTTGGATTTTGTGGCCAACCCTGAACATTTGAATTGGATCCTCAACCGCGTGCGTGAGTTGATGCCAGTAGGTGTGTAGTTTGCCTCCAGCCTCGGAGGTGAGCGCCAGAGAAACTGGATTGACGAGTTATGGTTGTGCTTACCTCCGTGAGCTATTAACTCCCTGTGCTATACTTTTTCTGCTATGCCCAGCATTTTGGTAGTGGAAGATAACGTAGACAACGCCGAGCTGTTCCGGCGGGTGCTGGCTTCGCGCGGCTATGAGGTGCGGTTGGCGCTGGATGCCGATAACGGCCTGCAAATGGCGCTAGAAAGCCAGCCCGATGTGATTTTGCTTGACCTAGGCCTGCCCGATGCCGATGGGCAAACGCTCGCCGGCTGGATCCGTCGCATCCCTACGCTGGCCGCCACGCCCATTATTGTATGCACAGCTTGGCCGGAAAGCACCGCGCGCCAAATGGTGGAAGCCTACGGTTGCAACGGCTATATCCCCAAACCCATTAACGTGGCCCGCTTTGCTGACCAAATTGCCGGGTTTATGCCACAAAGGCAAGAATAAATGGCCGTTTTGCCCGCCTCTGTGGCAATGGATGCGGCCGTGCGCCTCGTCTCTGCTGACGAATTTTCCATTGAGCAACTCACTCAAGCCTATAACCAAACCCGCGTAGATTATTTAGTGCCCATGCCCATGAATGCCGCCCGGTTGGCCGAGTACGTGCGCATGTATGATGTGGATTTATCGGCTTCAGTGGTGGCCATGGATGGGGACGAAATGCTGGGATTAGCCATGCTGGGCATTCGGCCCCATGCGGCGTGGATTACGCGTTTAGGCGTTCTGCCCGCCGCGCGCCGCCGCCACATTGGCCGCGCCCTCATGGATGCATTGTTAACAATTAGTGATGAACGCCGCCTCCCGCTGACGGTTCTGGAGGTCATCAAAAACAACGTTCCCGCTTATAATTTGTTTGTGCAGTGCGGCTTCCAGCCCAAACATGAGGTACTAGTACTGCGCCGCCCGCCCGGGCCACCCGTCCACGTGCCGGATGGTGATGTAGAGTTATTGGAACGTGAGGAAGCGCTAGCACTTTTGCGCGAGCGCAGTGATTTTGAGACGTGGGTGACGACAACAGATTCTCTACAACATGTGGAGAGCTTGCAGGCCTTGCAGGTGCGCTTGGCGGATGGTAGCCGCGGCTGGCTAGTATTTCAAATTCAAAAGTTGCGGTTGTTGCCGCTCTTGCTCACTCGGTTTACGCTCCACACACAAGCCGGTGAGCCGCGCCACGTGGCGCAAGCTTTGTTATCATTCCTATATATGTTGTTTCCAGATTTGGATACCCAAGTGGAAAATGTGGCTTTAGATGAAACGCACCTGCCCGCCATGCAGGAATTAGGCTTTATTGAATCGTTCCGCCGGATAGAAATGCATCGCGCCTGTCCAGTCTTATGACTTCCGCCCCACCCATCGTCCCGATTGGTACCGCGCCGTTGAGTGATCAGCGGCGATTGGCCTTACTCTACCGCGTTGGCCGCGAAATTTCTGGCCGGCTGGATTTAGATGAACTTCTGCCGCGCGTGCTCAAGGCTACCGTGGAAAGCGCCCAGTCCAAAACCGGAAGCATCATCGTCATCAATGAAGCCCGCGATATTGTGTACTCTGCGTTGATGATGGATGGCGCCCTCCAGCCTGACCCAGACCGCCGACTGGCGGGCACGTTGGATACGGGCTTAGCCGGCTGGGTGTTGAATAACCGCCAACCCGTTTTGGTGCCTGATACTACTTTGGATGAGCGCTGGGGCCGCCGCCCGGATGATTCGGTCACAGGTGCTAAAAGCGCCATTGCTGTGCCGTTGATGGGCCGCGCCCGGGTGGTGGGCGTGCTTACCCTCGTCAAAACCCCCGCCCAAAGTTTTTCAGATCAAGATTTGAGCCTAATGGTGGCAATTGCCGACCAAGCCGGCGTAGCCATTGAGAACGCCCAACTTTATTTTGAGAGCGAGCGGCGCGCCCAAGCCATGCACGCGCTGGCTGAAACATCCCAAGCCATTAATTCCACCCTCAAGTTGGAAATGGTTCTGCATTTGGTGGCTAAAAATGCGCGTGATTTGCTCAATGTAGAAACGGCGGCCATTGCGCTGGTAAGCCAGAAGAGTTTGGTCTTCAGAGAAGCTGTGGGCCGCATGGCTGAGCGGCTCAGAGGCTTAGAGCTGGAGCTCGGTGCGGGCATTGCCGGTTGGGTGGCGCAGAGCAATGAATCGGTGCTCACCACTGATGTGCCGCGTGACCCACGCTTCCGCCGAGGGATGGATCAGCAAACCGGCTTACTCACCCTTGCTGGCGCGGCGGTGCCGGTGCGGGTGCAAGATAAAGTAATTGGCGTAATTGAAGTGATGAATCCGCCGGATGGCCGGTTTGCGCCGGATACCATGAGCCTGCTGGAAAGTTTGGCCGCATTGGCCGCCACCGCCATTGTTCATGCCCAACAGGTGGAAGAACTGCAAGCCGCCGAGAGCCGCTTCTCCAGTTTGTTTGAAGATAACATTGACCCCATCATCATTACTGATTTAGATGGTTTAGTATCGGATGCTAACCGCAAAGCGGTGGAAGTATTTGGCTACAAACGCGATTCTTTGATTGGCTTGCGCGTGAGCACTGTACACCGTATGGGTACGGCCTTCCTCGGCTCGGCGCGCTTCCAACATTTACGCGGTGGACAAGAAATTACCTACCAAACCCGCATCACCACTCGGGATGGCTCCGAAATCCCGATGGAAGTGCATGCGAAGATGATTAAGCGCAAGGGCCAAGAATTCATTCAGTGGATTCAACGTGATATCAGCGAGCGCCTGCAATTAGAAGAAATGCGCAATGATTTGATTAGCATGATTTTCCATGACCTGCGCAGTCCACTGGGCAACATCCTATCTTCGTTAGATGTGGTGCAAGCCTCTATCCCCGAAGATAGTGAAACTGAGCAAATGTTGCTCAAGATTGCCACACGCTCAGCCATGCGCATGTCCCGCATGGTGGATTCACTATTAGATTTGCGGCGGTTGGAAGCCGGCCAAGTTAACCTTAACCGTGAGCAAACGGATGTGGGTGTGTTGGTGGGCGATGCGATTGAGCAAGTTTCCCCGGTAGCTGAAGGCAAGGGTATTGAACTGCGGAAGGATATTTCACCGCGCTTGCCGATGATTGATATTGACGCCGATATGATCCGGCGCGTCATCATTAATTTGATTGAGAACGCGGTGAAGTACACGCCCTCTGGCACCACGGTGACTACCGCCGCGCGGGCCGGCGCTACCGAGCTTACTTTTTCTGTAAAAGATAATGGGCCGGGCATTCCACCCGCTGAGCAACAACGTATTTTTAGCAAGTTCACCCGCTTGCGTCATGAAGCCGCCCCCAAAGGTTTGGGCCTCGGCCTCGCCTTCTGTAAGTTTGCCGTAGAGGCGCACGGTGGCCGCATTTGGGTGGAAAGCCAACTGGGGCAGGGCGCTAACTTTAGCTTTACCATGCCGTACAACACCAACGGGGCGTAGAAAAATCAAACCCTTACGGTCTTTAAGACCTTAGGGTCTGAAAACTATTCCCAACTCCATCTGTTTTTTAGACTCATGCAAAAAATTGCCAAAGACATTTTCATAGAAACTCACTTCCGAGGGGTGACGGTGGGCGCGATTTTTGGGCCGGAGGGCGTGGTGTGCATTGATACGCCCACGCACCCGGCCGATGCCCGCGCATGGAAGCAACAAGTGGAAGAGCAGGCGCAAAAGCCGGTGCGCTTTGTGATTAACTTAGACCATCAGCGCGACCGGATTTTGGGCAACCAGTGGTTTGAAGCGCCGGTGATTGCGCACATTCACACCCAAGAGCGCCTGCGCTTGCAACCGGAGTGGTTCAAAAATTCCCCGCCCGATGTGGGCGCGGATAGCGAGGGCGTGGATGATGTGCAAGGCTTGCGCGTAACGGCGCCCACGATTACGTTTGCTGACCGCATGACGTTGAATATTGGTTCCCGGGAATTGCATTTAGTGCATCGGCCCGGCTCCGCGCCCGGTGCGTTGTGGGTGGAAATTCCGAGCGCGGGCGTGGTGTTTACGGGCGATAGCGTGACGCACAAGATTCCGCCGATGTTGCACGATGCCGATTTAGCCAACTGGTTCAAAGCATTGGCCGAACTGCGCAAGAAAACTTTCCCAGCCAAAACCATTGTGCCCGGACGCGGCCCGGCCACCACGAAAGAATCCGTGAAAGCGCTGGAAGATTTTCTCAAGCTGGCCGAGCGCAAAGTAACCACGCTCATGCGCTCCCGCCGCTCCCGCTCTGAGCTTGAAGGTGTTGCCCGCGAACTGCTGGGCAAATACACCACCACGCCGGAGAACCGGGTGCTATACGCTCGCCGCCTGCGCGCTGGCTTAGAGCACATTTATGACCGCCTCGCGCTGACGGGCGGGCGGTAAAAGACGCGCCAACGGCGTATCTCTACGGAACCGCCACTACATTTTGGTTATGACTTTTGAACCCCTCTTAGAATTAACGCGTGGCGGAATGGTGGAATCACGCCACTTTGGGGCATTGGCCGTGGCTGATGCTGAAGGGCGTTTGTTAGCCTCTGTGGGTGACCCGCAGGCCGTGGTTTTTCTGCGTTCCTCAGCCAAACCGTTTCAGGCGCTCTCGCTGATTGAATCAGGCGCGGCAGACGCGTATGGTTTTACGCCGCGTGAAATTTCAATAGCGTGTGCTTCGCACGTAGGCGCGGCCATTCACTTGGAAGCGGTGCGCGGCATGCAGGCCAAAACTGGCCTGACGGAAAATGACTTGGGCTGTGGCGCGCACTGGCCGGATGATGCCGAAGAGCACGCCCGCCTGACGCGCGCGCACGCCCAGCCCACGCCGCTCTATAACAACTGCTCTGGCAAACACACCGGCATGTTGGCGCAAGCCAAGCATCGCCGCTGGCCGCTGGAAAGTTATCTTTCCTTTGAGCATCCCCTCCAACAAACTATCTGGCGTGATTTTGCGGAATTGTGTGATGTGACGCCCAGCGAGGTACAACTGGGCATTGATGGTTGCAGTGCGCCCAATTTTGCCGTGCCGCTGGTGAACGCCGCCACTGCGTTTGCGCGGCTGGCTAACCCCGTTGGCCTGCCACTCGCGCGGGAGCGGGCCTTACGTACCATCTTCCATGCTATGAACAGTGAGCCGGAGATGGTGCAAGGTGTGGGTGGTTTTGATACGGAGTTGATGCGGGCCATGCCGGGCGCACTCGTCATCAAACGCGGCGCAGAGGGTTACACCGGCGTGGCCCTTGCACCGGGCGTGTTAGGCGCTGGCTCGCCTGCCCTTGGTCTGGTGTTCAAAGTGTTGGATGGCGCCGCGCGCGCCACGCCCCTCATCACGTTAGAAGCGCTTCGTCAGTTGGGCGCTCTGCCAGAAAGTGTGATGGAGCATTTAGCGCCGTTCGGCCTTAGCTTGCCACAACCGCAAACCAACTGGCGCGGTTTAGAAGTAGGCACCGCGCAAACCGTCTTCGCCCTCCGGCGCGCTTAGCCAGCTTTGACGAACTCTTTATTCACTTGGGGTAAGCTGATAGCATTAAGCCGATGAAGAAATTTCTGCACTATGCTGTTGGGCTGTGGCTTATTGCCTCACTGGCCTTTTCCCCGCTGGCCACACCCGTAGTGGCCGCCCCAATCTCAGCTTCAAACTCCGTTGAAGTTAGCTGGCAAGCTACCCTTCCGCAATTTGAAATAACAGAAGCCGGTGAAGTGACCGTGAACCTGCCGGGCTTTACCACGCTAGCCGCGCCCGGTTTGCCGCGCGTTCCCGTGGATTCAAAACTCATCGCCGTGCCGCCCGGCGCTCAGCCCGTTTTAGAAATTGTAGAAGCAGATTCCGCCGCGTTTGCGTGGCCCGGCGCGGTGGCTTTCAATCCGCGCCCAACCGGCGTGGAGCGCAACACGGCTGGCCTGCCTGGCCAAAGTTTGTTTGAGGCTGTACCCGCCATTGAACGCCCCGCGTTTGCTGTGAACGTGGTGGAGTTGGAAGATGCCGGCGTGATGCGCGGCGTGCGGTTAGTGCGGCTCACGTTTTACCCAGTACGTTTGGCGCAGGGGCAGTGGCAGTTCACGCGTTCCGTCAAAGTGCGCGTCACGTTCAATGCTTTAGAAGTGCCTGCCGCCGGGCAAGTAATGGTTGAAGATAATGCCATATTAGATTCAGTGCGCTTAGCCGTGGAAAATCCAGCGGATGTAGCCGCCATGCGTGCGCCAAACATAGATGCGCCGCAGGCCGCTCCACTTCCGCGCGTGTTTATAGAAGTGGCGCAAACCGGCCTCACGGCCATTACGCCGCAAGCACTCACAGCGGCGGGCTTTTCACTGGCTGGCGTAAACCCGGCCAACCTGCGGCTGTGGCGCGGCGGCACAGAAGTAGCCTTGGAATGGGAAGGTGATGCTGACGCAAGTTTTGAAACCGGCGAACGGTTTTTGTTTTTTGCGGAGCCGCGCTTCAACCGCTACACCGAGCGCGATGTGTATATTTTAGAAGCCAGCAACACCGCTGGTTCGCGCATGAACACGCGCGGCTCGGCGCCGGGCGGTTTACCGGTGGGCAACGTTTGGCACACGGAAGTTTTTGAAACCAACGCCATTTATACGCCGGATTGCTACTGCGGCGTTTTACCGTTTGGCCGCGATGGTGACCGATGGGTATGGCATGAATTTACGCGGCCGGGCAATCCTGCCGCTACTTTTCCGTTCACGCTTAATTACCCGCCCGCCTCCACCAGCGCCACGCTCACGCTGTGGTTCATTGGCCAAACTAGCTTAGGGCCAAATCCAGATCATCGCGTGGCCGTTTCACTCAATGGTGTTCCTATTGCCTCAGCAGTGGATTTTGACGGTAAATCGGCGTACACGGCCACGCTCACCATTCCGGCGGGTGTTTTGCAAACCAGTAATACACTGGCGTTGAGCTTGCCCGGCATTAGCGGCGTGAGCATTGATGGTGTGTGGCTAGACGCCTTCCGCATAAACTACGTGCGCGGCGCGGCGGCTAATGGCATCAGCGCCATCTTTGCCAACGTGGCCAATTACAGCCAAGTGGGTGGTTCTGCGCCACCGCCGCCTGCGGGTGGTACATTCAAGCTGTATCTGCCCATTATCATGAAGCCCACCTCCCGCGCCTCTCAACTGTACTTGAGTGATACGGCGGGCCTACGCGCGTATGATGTGACGCAAACCCATCAGCCCGTGCGCTTGAGCGCTATCAGCGTGAGTGGCACCGGCGTAACTTTTGCGGATACGGGGCAAGAATCTACACGTTATTTTGTTACGGCTGAAAACAGCATCCTTTCACCGGCGGCCGTGCGTATGCCGCTAGCCCTTTCTGCGGCGCAGGGTAAATACATCCTCATCACGCCGAGTGCGTTTAGTTCCGCCCTCACGCCCCTCATCAACTTACGGCAGAGCCAAGGGCTAACGGTGACGGTGCAAAATGTTCAGGCCATTTACGATGCGTTTGATGGCCGCCCCACACCGGAAGCCATTCGGGCGTACATCCAAACGGCGTATGATACGTGGACGCCGCGCCCCGAATACGTGCTGTTGGTGGGCGATGCTACTTCAGACCCCAAGCGCCACAAAGCCGATTCTTTCAGCACGTACATTCCCGCGTACTTGGAACAAGTGGACCCGTTTGCCGGCGAAACCGCCGCTGATAACCGATACGTGACGATGGATGGCCCAACTGACCGATTCCCAGATTTGATGTTGGGCCGCCTGCCAGTGAATTCTCTGGCCGAAGCGCAAACCGCCGTAAACAAAATTGTGAGCTATGAAACTACGCCTGCCTCTGGCACTTGGAACGCCCACGTCGCCTTTGTGGCGGATAATGCGGATGCGGCGGGTGATTTTCCGGCGAAAATTCAAGGGCAGGCCAATCTTATTCCTGCGCCGTACATCACCCAAACGTTAATAGTTACCGGCGGTTCAAACTCTATCTATCCCAGCGTAATTAACCGTTGGAATGCGGGTGCAAGTGTGATAGCCTATCAGGGTCACTCGTCTATTCATCAATGGGCGGTGGAGCGGGTTTTTCATTTGGATGATGTACCCACGCTGAGCAACGGTTTACGCCTACCGGTGCTGTTGGAGTTAACGTGTTTTACAGGCGCTTTTCACACCTCCAACGTTTCCGTGTTGGATGAGAGCCTTGTACGCCGGAGCGGGGGCGGGGCGGTGGCGGTGTGGGGAAGCACCAGCCTTGGCTTGGCCTCCGGCCACGATGAGTTATCAGATGGTTTTCTGCGTCAAGTTTATGTGGAGAATCATCCGTTAGGCTATGTTACGCTTGGGCAAGGCACGCAGGCCGGTAAGTTAGAATTAAGCACACAGGCCCCATGGGCTGTTGATCTGTTGGATACGTTTACTTTGCTGGGAGACCCGGCCACGCGCATTCGGTTAGCGCCGGATTTGCCCAATAAACTTTTCTTGCCGTTGGTCATGCGCTAACGGAGGAGGCCTTCATATGCGTCATTTGCGAGTTCTCTCTTTGATTCTGCCGTTGGTGTTGTTGACGGCTTTAGCGGTGCGGCCACCCGCGGTGCTAGCCGGCTTCACATCCACCCCCACGGTTCCGCCCGTGGTATCTACACCCAATCCGGGCATTCCACCCACTTTCCCAAGCTTGGAATTTACTAAAAGCGTTAGCCCGGCTGTGGCTAACATAGGTGATTCGGTGACGTACACCATCATTGTGCGCAACCCCAGTTTTGTGGAAGCGCCGAATGTGACCATTTTGGATGTGCTCGTGCCAGAGCTAACGTTTGTGAGCGCCACTACAACGCAGGGCACGTTCAGCGTTCTGCGGCAAGATGTGTTTTTTACGATTGGGACGATTAACCCACAAGTGACGGTGACCCTGACGATTACGGCGCGGTTGAATAGCTTGGTTAATCCGCCTGCCGTAATTAACAACACGGCGGTGCTATCTACCAATGGCGTGCCACTCACCAGCTCTAATATGGCCACCCTGCAAACGGTGCCGGGCGTACTGCCAGAAACCGGCCAAACGCCCATGCCCTCTTTAGCCCTTACCTTATTGGCCGTGGGCCTCATGTTCTTGCCCTTGGCCGGTATGCTGTGGGCCAAGCGCCGCATGAGTCGGTAATTCCAGTTTTGGGTTTCATCACAAACGAATGGCGGTCAGCCATTCGTTTGTTTTGTGGTGGAGATGTGAACATCGAGAATATCCACTGGGGTTTGGTGATGGCCGTTACTGGGGCTGGCCTAGGTTTGCTGGTGTTGGGGTGGGCGCTTCATGCTCAACGGCGTGGTGGCCAAACTTTGCTAAGTTTGGTGGGTTGGGTGTTCTTGTTGATTGGCGGCAGTGGCTGTGTGGCCTCTATGCCAAGTTTTGTGCCCGCCGCACCGCCAGCTACCCCACCTGCCACCTTTGAGCCATTTGTGGGCGCACCACCCACACTTATTCCCGCCTTTACACCAACGGTTGCGCCGCTCCTGCCCACAGCTACACTCAACCTTGCCTCCGCTGTTGTGGCTAATGAGCCGCCACCGGTTACTAAGCCGGCCCGTTTACAAATTCCTTCGCTTAATTTAGATCAGCCCATCACAGTTGTGCCTATTCGCGAGCGCTTATGGGATTTAGACCGGCTTGGTGCGCAAGTTGGTTGGCTCACTTCCACCGGCGCTTATCCAGAAGATAAGTGGGCCATGGTGTTGGTGGGCCATATTACGCTCACTACGTTGGAGCGCGGCGCGTTTGCTGATTTAGAAAAAATCAAACAAGGAGCCATCGTGGCCTATCAGGCCAATGGGGTGGAATATGTGTATGAAGTACGTGAGAAGGGGCGGGTGGCCCCTGAAGATGTGGAAGCGTTATATGTGCCGGATGGCAAAGTGCTTCTGCTGATGACGTGCACCGATTTTGACCATTTAGACCGGACTTATGCCAACCGCCTGCTTATCCGCGCCGAGTTGGTAGAGAAGCGCGCCCTTACGCCTTAGGCACAAATATCACCCTGCGTGGGTTGTAAATATTTTATGCCGCATGAGTTTCACAAGCTCACGAGGGCGGGTAACCTATTCCCATTCAATCAAAATTTACTCAGGTTAACTTTGCCATTGCGCTGTAGCCTATGAGCTGTTGACCCAAAGGAATTGACTTTGCGACGTATTTCGCCAAAATAGACCCAGTTGCAAGTGATTTGCATTTGTGTTTGTAGAGGAGATTAACTGAAATGCGTAACTCAATTTCTAAATTGATAACGGGCTGGGCTATATTGGCTCTGTTCGTTTCAGCATGTGCGCCGGCCACTACTCCCGCGCCTACCGCCCCACCAGACCCGGAGCCAGAATCTGAGCCGAGCGGCGCTTTGGAGGGTGATTTGGTGATTTACACCTCCCGCGCAGAATCACTGTTTAAGCCAGTGTTAGAAGCGTTTGAGCAAGCCAATCCGGGCATTGAAGTGACGGTGTTGTACGGGAGCAATGGTGAACTAGCGGCCAAGCTTTTAGAAGAACAAGATAACCCACAAGCGGAT
>JAEURM010000039.1 GCA_016789245.1 Anaerolineales bacterium | reverse complement strand
GTGGTCAAAGTCTGGGCCGGGTGTTGCGGCATCATCATAAACGCGGGCGTTGAGCATCTCCACGCTAAAGCCCAACTGGCGCAAAAGCCAAGCAAACAAACCGTTCAGCTCATAGCAGAATCCACCGCGATGCTGACGGACGATTTTCTCAAACAGCTTAGTTTCTTCCAGAATAATGGGGCGGCCTAAGGCAATGTCTAAATTTTCAAACGGCACATTATAGAGATGTGCCCGGTGCAGGCCGCGCAGTGTTTCGGCGGTAGGAGTGAGTGAGCCGGTATAACCAATACGCTGAAGGTAAAGATCAGCGTTCATCCGCCTTAACCAACTCCGTATAATCTTCGGTCACAATCTGGTCTTCACTCGCGGCGAAGAGTGCCAGCAGTTGCTTGATAATAGCGGCTTTCTCTTTGGCATCGCGGCGGCTCCACGTGCGGCTCTTCACTTCCACAAAGTAGCCGTCCATTTCCGGCTTCAGCACCTTATCCAAGTTCACAAAGAACTCCACGCCTTTGTAAACCAGCTTCCAGCGGCGGCGGTCTTTCTCAATCTCCAGCATTTCCGTGGGCTTGAAGTATTCACGGTAGAAGCGCAAGGAGTACGTGGCCGGCGCTAAAAAGCGTGAGCGTGAGAGCAAAACGGCGCTGAACTCATCTTCACGCGCTTGGCCAGTGTGCGTTAGCCGCGCCCGCATCCGCGTGACGTTGCCTTTTTCATCTAAAAATTCATCTTCACGGTAGCGCAGGCGGCCTTGTGCTGGATCAGCAAAGAAGAAGTACGAGTCAAATTCATGGTAGTGCCGTTCTCGGATGACGGTGACGGCTTCACTGTGGATGATGGTTAGCACCTGTGCATCAGTTGGAATGTGTGCCTTGGCTTGCACTTCAAAACTTTCTTCTTCCTCCGCGCCGCCAATGGCAATCAACTTTTGCAAAACACTGCCTTCGCGTTTAATCAAGAAATGGTCAATCTTCTTGGCGTAATCTTCGGCGGCCAACAATAAATTCTTTTCATCCACGGTCTTGAGTTCGCCGTCACGCAAGAGCCACTGGCCGTTGCACATCACGTCCGTCACATCAGTGGCTTTGGAGGTGTACACAATTTGCGCGTATACGGCATCTGGGTCATGCGTAAAGTGCGGCAGGCTGTGTAAGCGGCGTGTATCCACCAACACAAAATCGGCGCGTTTGCCAGCGGCCAGTGAGCCGGTGAGGTGGCCCATGTGCATGGCTTGCGCGCCCAGCCGAGTGGCCAGCATCAAGGCATCCCGCGCGGGCAGGGCGGTTGGGTCACCACTAATGCCTTTGGCCAGCAGGGCGGCCAGCCGCATCTCTTCAAACATATCTAGATCATTGTTGCTGGCCGGGCCATCCGTGCCAATGCCCACGTTCAGGCCCACTTCCAGCATCTTGGGCACAGGCGCCACACCAGAAGCCAACTTGAGATTACTGGTGGGATTGTGGGCCACGCCGGCGTTAGCGCCCTTGAGGGCCCGCATCTCGCCCACATCCACGTGGCAACAGTGCGCGGCCAAAACTTTGGCATCTAAAATATGATTTTTCTTGGCCCAGGGAATCACCGGCATGCCGTGTTCCTTGCGGGAGTTTTCTACTTCAAGCGCCGTCTCGGCCAAGTGGGTGTGAAGCGGCACATCAAACTCTAGCGCCAGTTCAGCGCAGGCGTGCATAATTTCTGGCGTGCAGGAATACGGGGCATGCGGGGCGGGCGCGGGCACAATCAGGTGGTGGCCCTGCCAACGTTGAATGAAATCGCGCGCCATCGCCAAAGAATCTTCGTAGGAGGCCGCATCGGGCGCGGGGAACTTGAGCACGGTTTGGCCGCATAGCGCGCGCATCCCGGCGGCGGCGGTGGCGTGGGCCACATCATCTTCAAAGTAATACATATCCGCAAAGGTGGTAATGCCCGAGCGGATCATTTCCGCGCATGCGAGGCCCGTGCCCAACCGCACAAAATCGGGGCGCACAAATTCGCGTTCGGTTGGCAACATGTAGCCCATCAGCCACACATCCAGCCGCCGGTCATCAGAAAGGCCACGCAGAAGCGTCATCGGCACGTGCGTGTGCGCGTTCACCAAGCCGGGCATCAGCACCTTGCCGCCACAATCAATTATTTGCTTGGCTTGGTAGTTGGCTTTGAGCTCTTTCTCATCCCCCACCGCCACAATACTATCGCCTGTCACGGCCACTGCGCCGGATGCAAACTGGTGGAACTGTTCATCCATGGTGAGTACATGGGCGTTGGTGAGGAGTAAATCGCAGGAAGTGGGCATAGCAAAGAAAGAATTGACGACTAGGAGAATTCTCTAGATTATACAGTTTTCTGCGGATAGAATAGGGCATGACCAAAAACTATGACCCCGCCGTGACGCCCGCCAACCAGCAACGCCGCAAGGAACATGCCCGCGACGACGCTTGGACGCGGGCGTTTTTGCACCGTGCGCAGATTGGCCATATGGTGACCGTGTGGGAGTCACAGCCCTTCATCAACCCCAGCACGTTTTGGTATGACGAAGCCAACAACAAGATTATCTTTCACTCCAACCTTGTGGGGCGGATGCGGGCCAACGCTGAGCATAGTGATAAAGTGACGTTTGAAGCGAGTGAGTTCGGGCGGCTTTTGCCCAGCAATGTAGCCTTAGAATTCAGCATTCAATATGCCAGCGTTATTGTGTATGGCCGTTTGCGCGTGCTGGAAGACTTGGCCGAGAAGGAACAGGCGCTGTACGGCCTGATTGGCAAGTATTTTGGAAACATGACGGCGGGCAAGGAATATCGGCCTATTACAGAAACTGAGCTTAAGCGCACTAGCGTGTATGCGATTGAGATTGAAAGCTGGAGCGGCAAAGAAAACTGGGCCGAGGTGGCCGACCAAAGCGATGAGTGGCCGCCATTATCTGATGCGATACTGAGCGGGTCGAGCGGACTTGTCTCTCGCTAAGAGCGCAAAGCTCGCCAAGAAAACTTAGCGGGTTTTGCGTTCTTTGCGAGAGATTATTCGTTTTGTGGAGAAAAAAATGAAAGCCGTTGACATTATTACCAAAAAACGTGAGGGCGGTGAGCTGAATCGGACGGAGATTGAGTTTTTTATCACCGGCCTGACCAGCGGCGAAATTCCCGATTACCAAGCGGCGGCCTGGCTGATGGCCGTGCTGTGGCGCGGGATGACGGCGCGTGAGATGACGGAATTGACGCTGGCAATGGCCCGCTCCGGCGAGACGCTGGATTTGAGCGATACCGTGCCATTTGCCGTAGATAAACATTCCACCGGCGGCGTGGGCGATAAAGTGACGCTGGTGACCGAGCCGATGGTGGCGGCCTGCGGCGTGCCGGTGGGCAAAATGTCTGGGCGCGGGCTGGGCTTCTCCGGCGGCACGGTGGATAAACTGGAATCCATCCCCGGCATCAATCTGGCGCTCACCACTGAGCAATTCAAAAAACAACTGAGAGAAATTGGTATCGTGCTGACGGGGCAATCGGCTAACTTGGCCCCGGCGGATGGCAAGCTGTACGCTCTGCGCGATGTAACCGGCACCGTGCCCAGTATCCCGCTGATTGCCAGCAGTGTGATGAGCAAGAAAATTGCGGCTGGCGCGCAAGCCATTGTGCTGGATGTGAAAGTGGGCAGTGGCGCGTTTATGACTAATCTCAAAGATGCTACGGCGTTAGCCACCGCGTTGGTGAGCATTGGCAAAGTGGCCAAGCGCAAAGTGGTGGCCGTGCTTTCAGATATGAATCAGCCGTTGGGCAGTGCTGTGGGCAACGCGCTAGAATTGCGGGAGGCGCTAGATACGCTCCGCAACGGCGGCCCGCAAGATTTTAGGGAACATTGCTTGCTGATAGGAAGCCACTTGCTGATGTTGGCGCACAAGGCCAAAACGCCGAAAGCGGCGCGCACCATGCTGGAGACCGTTTTAGCCAACGGCAGTGCGTTAGGCAAATTCCGGGAGATGGTGGCCGCGCAGGGCGGGGATGTAGGTGTGATTGACGCGCCGGAGCGTTTGCCCCAAGCCGCGCTGGTGGAAACGGTGGCCGCGCCGCGCTCTGGTTTTGTGCGGGAAGTGAACGCGCGGGAGGTGGGTTTGGCCGCCGTAGATTTGGGCGCGGGCCGGGCCAAAAAGGGTGATGCGCTGGATTACGCCGTTGGTTTTCTCATTTACCGCAAAGTGGGTGAGCGCGTGAAGAAGGGCGAGCCGCTGTTCACCGTGCACGCCAATGATTCAGTCAAGCTAGAAGCGGCCAAAACACGCGTGCTAGCCGCCCATCAATTCAGCGCCACGCGGGTGAAGCCGTTGCCGTTGTATTACAAGATTGTGAAGTAGGTGTTGGGACACGGATGAACACAGAATAACACGGATTAAAAAGAAGCCCTTCGCTGGCTCCGAGCCAGCGAAGGGCTGTAACATTTGGCGGCGCAGACCTTCAGGGTCTTTAAGACCCCGAAGGTTAAAATATCTACGGCTTCACCAATTCATTGCCCCGCCACACATACACCCACGCGTTGGGCGCTTGCCATTGGCGTGTGGCAGAAAATTCAATCTTGCCGCTCAACCCATCACAACTAGATTGCGCCAACATCTCCGCCACGCCCACGCGCGAGGGCGTTTGATTTTGGGCTATATCCCGCGCCAGCGCATCAAAAATCAGCCGCGCGGCATCATACGCCAGCACTGCGTTGAACTGCGGTTCATAGCCAAAGGCAATGGGGCGGTAGCGTTCCGCAAACGTTGCATCCGCTGAATCTGCTGGTAAAGGCGCGGGCACAGTGATGGTGACGTTTTCTACAGCCGCTAGCTCTAAATCTTCAAGTGACTCAAAACAATTTGATGCGGTAATGAGATGACAGGATGAAGGATTCCAGAGTTTGAAGGTTGAAGTGGGCAGTTGGGCGTTGGCAGAGGGCGCAATGAGTGGAATGCCTGCGCGCTCATATTCTGGCGCGGCGGCTAGCGTGGTATTTTCCCGCCAATGGCCGATGACGGCGATGACGCTGGCATCCGTTGCGAGCTTGCGGGCTTGCTCCAGCGCCATTTGTTCATCACCCGAATCATCCAGCGCCACCAACTCCACGGAGTAGCCGCCTACGCCACCCGCCGCGTTAATTTCACGCACGGCCAGCCGCACGGCAAACACCACTTCGTAGCCCACATCGCGGTAGCGGCCCTCAAACGGCGCTACGAGGCCAATTTTAATAACGGGGCGAGTGACGGTGCAGGCGGAGAGCAGTGAAAAGCAAACCGTAAGCAATAAACAGTGAGCGGCCCCACTGTTGACTGATTTACGGGCACGCATTGGCCAAGTGCTCATCAAAGGTGCGGGCAAAGTTGTGGCGGCCACTGCCATCACATGCGGCGCGGTAGTAGTAATAATCGCTGGTTACGGGTTTAGCCACGGCTTGCAGGGAGGCGGCGCGCACGTTGCTGATGGGTGCGGGTGGCAGGCCTGAAATGATGTAAGTGTTGTACGGGCTGGCGATGGTGCGGAAATCTAAACCCGCCACGCCCGGCCACCAATTTTCGGGCTGGGCAATGGCGTATTGTACGGTGGCATCAATTTGTAGCGGCTGGCCGATGGTGAGCCGGTTGAAAATAACGGACGCAATCACCGGGCGTTCTTCATCCAATACCGCTTCGCGCTCAATCAATGAAGCGATGATGACGGCCTGATAAACGGTGAGTTGGCGCTGGCCAATGGCAAACCGAAAATCCGGCGTGATTTGCTGGTCAAACCCGGCCAGCAATTTTTTGAGAATATCGCGCGTGGCCGTCTCTGGCTTGAAGAGATAGGTATCGGGATATAGGAAACCTTCCAGTGAAGCACCACTGGGCAGTTCGGCGTACAGGGCGTACTCGCCCACTTTTTCCGCGCTCGGGCCGGTAAGCATTAGCCACTCTTCGGTGTTGAAGTTGAGATTGGGGTTAGCGGCCAGTGATTGCGCAATCTGCTCGCGCCGCCAGCCTTCTATCACGCGCACAGGCACTTCCCGCGCCGAAGCATCACCCAACGTGCGGGCCACTTCGGGTATGGTCATGCTCGGCCGCAGAATAAAATCACCCGCTTCAATAGTTTTATCCAAACCGTGGTAGCGCAAGTAAAAACTGAGCAGGCGCGCATCGCGCACCAAGCCTTGCTCCGCTAAGCGGCTGGCAATTTGCTCGGCCACTTCGCCTTGGGCCACCGTAAATGTTTGCGGCGTCACCGCTTCGCCCGCCGGTTTGGTTAAATCTTCGGCGTACAGCAACAGGTACGCGCCCAACGCATTGCGCTCCACAAAGCCCAACTCGGCATCGGGGTCACCTAAAACTGAATTAGCGGGAGAAAGCCGCGCCCACACGTTGGCCCCCACAATCACCAACGCGCACACTGTGAAAGTGAATAGTAGAAAGAGGGCTAGTGCATCAACGCGCTTTCGGCGTTGGCGAATGTTCATCAAGATAGCTTTGCAAAATCACAGCCGCCGCATGAGCGTGTTCTGCATTATCGCGCAAGCGCTTTTTTTTGCCAGCCACGCGGCGCAGGCGGTGGGCTTCGCGGGAAGATAGGCTCTCATCATGAAGCACAATGGTGAGCGCGGAAACTTCACGGAGCGCTTCGGCCAAGCGGCTTGCCTTGCGGGCCTGCGGGCCTTCCCAGCCATCGTCATCTAAGGGCAAGCCCACAATAATGCCTTGCGCTTGTTGTTCCTGCGCTACGGTGAGAATTTTCTTGGCGCTCAACGCGTAGGATTCATGATACAGGGTAGTGAGGGGGCGCACTACCGTGCCGGTTGGGTCAGAAATGGCCAAGCCAATGTGTTTATCTCCGGGATCAACAGCTAACCAACGCATCATCGTCTGTCCAGCGATTGGTGCCGTGGGAGCGGGCTGAGCGGGTGTGGATAAATCGCTCATGGGACGACGACATCAATTCGCAACGGTAGCCACGGTAAGTAGCTGTACCATTGTGCCAGCCATTCCGGCCAGAGGGTAATACCCGGCTTTGTAGCGAGTTTGAAACTGTTTTGTAGAAGCACGTCCGCCGCTTCCACAGATTGGCCCTTTACGAGCGCCCGCACAACTTCTGTATCCACGGCTTCAAATAAACTGCCGGAGGCCGTCATTTCAAACTCAGCGTGGCCTGCGTCATCAATGCTGATTTGCGAATTCCGGGCGAATTGAAGTGACTCTGTGGCGAGGGTGGCTTGCGTGGGGATTTGGGCTTGTAACGCCTTGGTGGCGGCTTGCCGCGCGTCTAGCTCATTAATCGCCAAGCCGGTGGCCACAATGCGGAGCGTCAAACTAATCGCGTCCGTTGGTTCACCTACGGCACGGTCAAAACTTTCGGCCAGCACTTGGGTGATGGTGAGCGTTTGGCTTACTAAAAATTCACCGGGTTGCAATTGCGCTTCCACGGCGCTTACGGCACTCACCTGTAAATCATTCAACATTTGGGCACGCAGGCGCTCGCGGTCTTGCGGGGCCACCGCACTCCGCTGTTGCACAGAACCGCCACTGGTGGGCAATGGATTGGTAGCGGCCAACTGCGTGCCGAGCGGCCCATCAATACCGTTGATGGTGGCGGCGTTCACGTTGCCATCTGGCCCGCGTTCCACGGCTTCAATTTCCACTTCCACGGTGGCACCAATGCGGCCTTCTATGTTGGCGGCTTTGCGTGTGATAAAGCGCACATTAGTGCCAGTGATGGTGCGCACGCTGGTACCTTGCGGAATAAAAGCCGCTGTGCCCACTAAGTTGGTGAACACTACTTTGCCTACGGCGGGCTGGTCTGGCACTTCTATTTGGCCGGTGGTGGCCGTTACTTGTGTATTCTGCACTTCCACGCGGATGGTGCGGGCGGGAATTAAGCCTAGCGGCGCATCTGCTGAAACAATGGCGTTTACATCCGCAGTGATGTTGACGGTGGCGGAAACGGGTTGCGCGGCGGGCGTAAGCGTGATGGTGGCGGAGGGGATGAGGCTGTACGCCAGAAAAAGCACAGCGGCTAAGCCTATGGTAAACACCGCAATTTTCAGCGCCGTAAACCAGCGGCCAGTGGGCGCGGCTTGCTGTTGCGCAAACAGCGTGGTGCGGATAACGCCAGTGTTGGGGCGCGGCTGGCGGCGGATGGGCCGCACGCGCGGCACACGAGAGCGCCAGCGCATTTTGCGTGTGGACTCCACGGAGCCAAACACCGGCAGGCCTAACTCACCCGCGTGTTCGCGTACTTTGGCATCACCGCTTACCAGCGCCAACTGCGCGCCCAGCCGGTGCGCGTGCCGGTGCAAAAGCACCAAATCCAGCCGCCGGTTAAGCACATGGCCGTGCGGCGGCCACACCAGCACCACGCGCGCAGTTTGCACCCAGCCCATCTTATCGCGGGCGGATACGTAATCATCATGTGGGTCTAGGTGGAGGATTTGTTCTTTCACGGTTGAATACGTTCAGGGTTAGACAATTCCCCATTGTTTTGCGAAATCTGTATTGTTTTGGCGATCATATTCAAGCACAAGCGCCGCAAAAGTTCCTGGCCGCTGGACGGGATACTTACGCGGCATTTCGTCTAAGCGGTACTCAAACTCCCTTCCAAATTCCGAGAACATCTCCGGCTTTATCCTTTTAGGAATTTCTTGATAAGTAACTTCTACGTCAACAAGGTGTTCGTAAAAATGTATAACGGCTGAGTCGCCTATTTCCGGGTCTATTTTTCCTTGCTGATAACACCATTCGGCATAATCATATATTTTTGCTAAATTGATTTCATCGCCTGCTTGATATGCTTCAAGCAACTCAAAATGTAAATATGACAGCACTAGTCCCACCGAGTCGGATGGATCGTCATAAAACTTGTTTGGCCATAGGTGTACAGCTAAATCCCGCCATGAGGTTTTTGATGGTTGCACTGGGCCGAATTTCAAAATAGACCTCGTAAATCTATCCCGCAGCCCGCATCATCGCAATCAGCACCACTACACCGATGCACAGCAAAACTGTAATGACACCGCCAACGGCTAAGGCAATGGCAAACACATTGGGGCCTTTGGCGGATTGAGCTTTGGTGGCAGGTTGGGCGGGCGCGGCGCTGGCGGTAGGTGCACTGGCCACAGGTTGAGGGGGCTTGGGCAGTTCGCCACCGCCTAAATCTGTCCACATCTTTTGCGCCATTTTGCTTTTGGGGTTAGCCAGCAAAGCTTTTTCCACGTAGCCGTGCTTGGCATCCGGGTCGCCAGAAATCCCAGCCAGCCACAACCAAGCTGAATCATTCTGCGGATCTGCCTCCACCACCTTTTCCAGCAAGGCACGGCCTTCATCCACTTGCCGCCGCTCAATCATGGCTACGGCTAACTCTAAGGCTTCTCGCTGTTGGGCGGGCGTTTGGAGTGATGCCGGGGCGGGTACTTCTGCCTCAATGGGTGCAGAGACTGGCGCTGGTGGTGTAAGCGCGGTGTGAGCGGCTTCTTCGTTGATGGGCATCACTTCGCGTTCGGCCTGCGTCACCCAATCGGCCTCGGCGGGCAGTGAGCCGGAAAGTTCCGCCAGCATCTGCCGCGCGATATCATTCTGCGGGTTAATTTTCAGCGCGCGCTCAATGCAAAACTTCTGCCGCTCCACATCGGCTTGCGCTTCGGCCATCAATAGCCAGCCGCGCTCATGGTTTGGCTCTTCTTTTAGCAAACGCGCCAAATAAATCTGCGCGCGGTCTTTGTCATCTGCGTCCAACGCCTGAATGGCTTGAGTCAGTAAATCTGGTGTGCTCATATTGATATTCTAGATCCTTCGCGCGATAAAGGACGCTGAATTTAGTGATTCAGCGCTAGCGCTCAGGATAACTGATTAGTAAGCAACTATACACAATTGTGCCGAACGCGCGAATGCGCGGCGGGCTTTAGGTTTGAGCCAAAACGCGGGTGAGCTGTTCCAAATGGTTGGCATCGTGCCACGCAATATGCGTGAACACGTCCGTCATGGTGAAGGGGCCTAAGCGGAAGTGAACGCCGGTGCGCGCCCACTGCTCGGGTGGAAGCGATTCAAAGAAGGCCAGCAGTTGCGCGCGATTCTGTTTTAGTTCGGCTAATGCGGCGGCAATGCTCTGTTGATTGTAAGCCCGTTCGCTGGCCAATTGGTCCGCATCATACTTGGCGAATGTGGGGTTATGCGCCATTAGTAACAATTCGCCGCGCTCGCGGAAAATCACATCAAAATCGCGCAAGTGGCAGAGAATTTCCAACGGCGTCCAACCGTTTGGCCCATCACGGAGCGTGGTGGCCTGCTCCGCCGTTACGCGCTGGAAGATATTCTCCAGTGTTGCCAAGTTGAGTCTGAGGGTGTTGAACGTGCGCGTGTGCAGGGCAGTGAGTTCAGTCATGGAGAAACTTTCTGAAACACGGGTGACACGGAGTGAGGTTGGAACAACACAGACAATTCCGTGTTATTCCGTAAACTTCCGTGTACTCCGTGTTTCAACTTTCCGTTATCACTTCATCCGTCCGCGTGTCGCGCTTCAGCGTTAGCCAGCGGCGGCAACCAAATACATGGAACCAGCGCTCGGTTTGCACACCGTCTGGGTTGGTGCGCATAAAGGCGCGGTCTAAATCAATCGCGTCCGCGTCCGTCAGCGTTTCGGGCACGGTGGGGATTTCACCGTACACAAATTCTTCCACCGGGCGCGGCCCACAATTGGGGCATGGGAGGTTGAGACTCATAGTGTTTATAATTCCGTCATCGAATTTGGAACGAATAAACGAATGGGCCACAATTTGCCACGCGCCATTCGTTGAGCATTCGTTGGCGGTGATTTTTAATTCGTCCCGGCTGAACCACGGTCAGCCATTGTTCTATCATGGGCAAAGCGGCTAAGGGCAAACGGCGCAATCAGTTCTGGCGTTTGGCCGGTAGCCACGCACTGCGCCATTTGCTCACCGCCCGCCGGAATGGCCTTAAAGCCCCACGTGCCCCAGCCGGTGGTGATGAAAAAGCCTGCCACTTCCGTGAGGCCCATGATGGGTGAAAAATCCGGGCTGATATCACACACGCCCGTCCATTGGCGCAAGATGCGCAAATCGCGCAAGAACGGAAAAAGCGTGAGCGCGCGGAAAGAACAATCTTGCAAAAAGCTGTGGCCGGAGCGGTAAGCGTAACTGGGCTGGCGGTCAATCTCCGCGCCAATTAGCATTTCACCGCGCGCCGTTTGGGAGAAGTAAAAGAGCAGAGCTGTGGAGGCCACAATCGGCTGAAACGCGCGCGCGTAGTGATTGGTAACGTAGGCTTGTAACGGGTGCGTGCGAATGGGAAGCCGCACGCCAGCCATTTTGCCCAGCGCCGTTACGTGCCCGCCCACCGCGCTCACCACGGCTTTCGTCGCAATCGGGCCACGCGTCGTTTCCACGCCCACCACGCGGTTGTTCTCAACTTTGATGCCGGTTACGCCCGTGCGCTGGTGCACATGCACGCCGCGTTGCAGAGCACCTTCCGCAAATGCCCACACTACTCGGTCATGCCGCGCCGTAGCCGCTTCTGGATGATAAGAGCCGCCTAGCACCGGCCACACGCCACCGCCGTTCAAATCCACTTCGGGGCAAAGCTCTTTAATTTCTAGCGGCGTTACAAATTGCGTTTGAGCGCCAAAGGCAGTGTTCACCACAGCACGCGCCCGCTCCGCCCGCAAGCCAGCTTCATTGTGGGCAATCCACAGCAGGCCTTTTTGCTTATGCATCACCCAGCGGTCAGTTTCAGCTTCTAGTTGTTGGTACAGCTCCACACTGCGCTGATAAAAGCGCACCGCTTCCGGCAGACCGTAGTTACTGCGGATGACGGTGGTGTTGCGGCCAGAGTTGCCAGCTCCAATGTAACTGCGCTCCAGCACGGCCACGTTGGTAATGCCGTGCCTTGTGGCGAG
>JAEURM010000399.1 GCA_016789245.1 Anaerolineales bacterium | reverse complement strand
CGCACGAAACGGCCGCCATCATTATTGAGCCGGTGCTGGGCGAGGGCGGTTACGTTCCGCCGCCCGCCCGCTTTATGCGTGAACTGCGAGAAATTTGCACGCACTACGGCATTCTGCTGATTGCGGATGAAGTGCAGAGCGGTTTTGGCCGCACGGGCCGC
Source organism: Anaerolineales bacterium (assembly GCA_016789245.1). The sequence goes on along the minus strand of JAEURM010000399.1, from coordinate 343 downwards.
TGGTTTGGCATTGAGCATTTTGAGGTAACGCCGGATGTGCTGACGATGGCGAAGGGCATTGCCTCCGGTTTGCCGCTTTCAGGTTTGTGCGCCAGCCCGGATTTGATGAAGAAGTGGACGCCCGGCTCGCACGGCGGCACGTTTGGCGGCAATGTGATTGCGTGCGCGGCGGGCGTAGCTACGGTGCAGGCCATGCGCGAGGAAAAGATGGTGGAGAACGCGGAGCAAATGGGCAGTGTGCTGATGACAGGCCTGCGCAAACTGCAAGAAGACCATCCTGAAATTGGTGATGTGCGCGGCTTGGGGCTGATGATTGCCACTGAATTCACCACCGAAGCGCATG
>JAEURM010000398.1:252-512 GCA_016789245.1 Anaerolineales bacterium | reverse complement strand
AAAAACATGCACTCCGCGATGCCATAATCCCTGCTGATGGACGACCGAGCGCAGAGCCTGCCCGGTCACGTCATCGTTATCGTTCACCACATCCAACAATTCATCAGCCATAACTTCTCCGATGCGAGAAAATTTATTTGATAAAGAAGAAAGACGAAAGAAAGCAAAACACTTTCTTCTTTCCTCTTTCATTTACAGGAAGGCCTATTTCAGAACCTTCCTAATTGCCTGCGCCGCCCATTTCCCCTCAAGCGCACAAT
>JAEURM010000398.1:0-242 GCA_016789245.1 Anaerolineales bacterium | reverse complement strand
CGGCTGTCTCCACGCCTCGCAGGAGATTCCCAGCCACAAACACGCCCGGCACCGACGATTGGAAATTCTTGTCAATGACCGGCCCTTTTGTAACCGGATGAATCTCCAGCCCGCCCAGCCGCGCCAACTCATGCTCGGGAATCCAATTCCCTGTGAAGATGACCGAGTCACATTCCACAAATATTTTGCTTCCATCTTTGCGAGTGAGCTCAACTCCTTCGACCCGTTTTTGGCCAAAGATA
>JAEURM010000397.1 GCA_016789245.1 Anaerolineales bacterium | reverse complement strand
CCTTGGCCGTGTTGATCGGCTGGGTGGCCGCCATCGGCATGTAAGTTGGTAAGCGCGGGTCGTCAGCCGGACCTTTCCCCCGGTCCGGCTGACGACCGGCTTCGGTCGTGCTCACAGGAGTCAACAATGGCTGAAGAGAAGAAGTACCGGAAGGTCCGTATCAAAAAAGGTCCCAAAGGCTGGGGCGGCCCGCTGGTGGTAGATTGCAAGCCCGGCCGGGACCTGATCTACTCGGTCACCGGCGGCGGTATTCATCCCCTGGCGGCCAAGATCGCCGAACTCACCGGCGGCCGGCCGTTCGACGGCTTCAAATCCAAGGCCGACTTCCATGAGATCGCCGTGGCCGTCATCGACTGCGGCGGCACGGCGCGGGTGGGCGTCTACCCGATGAAAAAGGTGCTGACCGTCGACATCTACCCGACGTCACCTTCCGGCCCGCTGATGCGCTTTATCACCGAGGAGTTCTTCGTCTCGGGCGTGCGCATCGACGACCTGGAAGTGCTGGACTGACCGGCCCCCGGCTGGA
>JAEURM010000396.1 GCA_016789245.1 Anaerolineales bacterium | reverse complement strand
CCGCTGGTTGGGTCATTATCGAAGAAGCCGGTGGCCGCGTGACGAAACTGGATGGTTCGACCTTCGACAACCATTCATCGAGTTTGCTTTGTACTAACGGTAAGGTTCACGACGAGATGCTGGCAGTCCTGAAAAGCATTCAATAACAGACGAGTTTGTCCACGAAGGCACACGAAGAAGCACGAAGCGGGATAACTTCTTCAAGAAACTTCGTGTGCCTTCGTTGGAGAAAAAATGTCATCTCAGTTTGCCAGAAAGTTGAACCTGTTCGACGCCACGATGATTGTTATCAGCGGCATCATCGGGTCCGGAATCTTCATCAATCCGTACATCGTCGCGCAGAAAGTCGGCACGCCGTTTTTGATTCTGGCAGTCTGGGTTGCGGGCGGAATTTTTGCGCTGGCCGGAGCCTTCGTCTTTGCCGAACTCAGCACGGTGATGCCGAAAGTCGGCGGGCAATACGCGTTCTTTCGCGAAGCGTTCCATCCGCTGGTGGCATTTCTGCACGGTTGGTCGTTGATGTTCAT
>JAEURM010000395.1 GCA_016789245.1 Anaerolineales bacterium | reverse complement strand
ATAGAGTTTGAGCGTTTTGAGAATGAAATTTCCGGCCAGTCCTACTAGCGCCGCCCACAGCGGATATTCCAGTGCGCGGCCCGGAATGCCTAATGGCAAGGTGAGGGGGGCTATGCGGCCGTTGAGCCACCACGCCACAATACCCAATGCCACCACTATTGCCAAGCCGCTGAAAAAACCAACCGCTGAGTTTCCCTTTTGCTCTGGCATCTGGCCTCCACGTTAGAACGAGATGGGCAAGCCGTTTTTCCCTAGCACGCCCACTGCGGCCAAAACAATGAGCGTAAACGCAATCATCACCGCCAGCCAATCTTCGTTGAGTTTGAAGTTGCTCATAAATCTATCAGATCACCTTACACGATAAGCGCCAAGAAATCACCCATGTCACTGCGAGGCGGCCCGCCGCCGCCGAAGCAGTCTCCTAACGCTGAAACTGCTCCGCTTGGGGAGATTGCTTCGCCGCTCAACGCGGCTCGCAATGACACTCTCAGCACGCTTGTATCCAATTTACTCAGCTAATTTCATCAGCC
>JAEURM010000394.1 GCA_016789245.1 Anaerolineales bacterium | reverse complement strand
GTAAGTGTTCGTTTTTTACAATCGTTTGCAGTTTCACCCAATCATTACGAATGAGCGCTTCTTTCTTAGCACGTGACCAGCCTTTGATTTGCCGCTCACGTAAAAAGGCATCATGGTCACTTGGAAACTCAGCGCACCACACTAATTCCACCGGAAGCCGAGAAGCCGTATAACCTTCTACTTCGCCTGCCTGATGTTCAGCAAGGCGGCGTTGAAGATTATTAGTTGAACCAGTGTAGTATGAATTATCAAAACATCGCAGAATGTAAACGTAGTATCCCATTGGCTTACGGCGCATCCTTCGACAAGCTCAGGATGCTTGCTCTAATTTAGGTGTTGCCCAACAAGTGCCCTAACTGGCGAATGGCGCAGACTCGTGAGGGCGTTCTCTACTTTCTCTGATAATCTGCAATCAAATCTGACTGTTCTAAAGTAGCTTGTAGTTGACTTTTACTTTCTCCAAGGTTCAGAGCCTCAGCTTCTACAAAATAACTAATAACTAATAACAGCTTTTCCCGCAACATGGCTACATCACCCAC
>JAEURM010000393.1 GCA_016789245.1 Anaerolineales bacterium | reverse complement strand
AAGCTCTCATCTCCTGACTTTACCCGACAATCCATTAGGAATTCGCTCTAATATAGTAAATTCCTTCGCATGAGTTCAAGAGCGTGTTATAGTGAATAGACCTTTTCGGTAATATGGATTCAATACGCGATTTTCTTGGAGATTTTTACGGCAAATCGCTATTATCAATAAGGTCTAATATGTACTCGGAATTCAATTTCTGGGTCTGAACAGTACGTCAACAACCTAAAAGAGGTCAACCTATGACCTCACGGCTGAAGAAAATGAATGTCCTCACGGCTTGTAGATGAATATATCCGTGAGGGCAAAGGTGGTAATTCATGTCAGGCTTCTTCACATCCGTGAGGTCATAGGTTCAAGTCCTATATTGCCCACACATTAAGCACTTAGCTAGAAACAATAGCTAGGTGCTTTTGTTTTGTCGGGTGCTAATAATACGTCTCTTGATTTTTGGATAGCTCCTCGCCACCTTCACGGATTTTGACTGGACAAGGTAATAACTTCCTTAAACCGCCACGCCCAGTCTCCGGCCCGATGTT
>JAEURM010000392.1 GCA_016789245.1 Anaerolineales bacterium | reverse complement strand
GTTGTAGGCTGGTGACGGCAGGGTCAGTTCAGACGGATGACCTGGGCGGCCTGGGGGCCGCGAAACGACTCTTCCAGGGTGAATTCCACCTGTTCGCCCTCGCGCAGGTTCTGCAGGCCGGCGCTGGCGATGGCCGAGTAGTGGACGAAAACGTCCAGGCCTTGCGCCTGGATGTAACCGTACCCCTTCGAGCCATCAAACACGCGGACCACGCCCTTAACCCGTTGCGCCAGGAACGATCTCTCCACGACCAAGATAATGCGTGAATTTTAGCACGGACCCTTTGGCGCGTTCGGAATCTTGCCCGGCCTGAAGCGGCATGCTATAATGCCGCCGTTATTACGGACGGGCAATTAGCTCAGTTGGTTAGAGCGCACGGTTCACATCCGTGAGGTCATAGGTTCAAGTCCTATATTGCCCACCAGTTGACCCGGCTGCTACCCCCAAGCAGCCGGGCCGTTTGTTTAACGGGCCGGCCGCGCCCGGCTACAGCAGCGCTTGCAGCATCTGCCCCGTGATCGAGGTCGGGCAGGCCGCGATC
>JAEURM010000391.1 GCA_016789245.1 Anaerolineales bacterium | reverse complement strand
AAGCGCCCCTATCTATTGCCTGCGACGCCAGCTCAATCGCCGGCGCGTGCTGACCCGTCCAGGCGAGTTGCCTGACTTGTTCGATAATGGTGTGCTCTGCTTGTACAGCTTTACCTACGGTCACTGACTTCTTGGCCATGCCGTGCTCTCCTCAAAACTATGATTGATTTATCGCGTACCTGTCACCTGGAAGGAACGCATTCGCAATTAAAGGGTCTCTAAGATAATCGGAGAGACCCTTCGCTGGCGCTCACCTGTGCCCAGCGGCAGAGCCGAAGGCCCCTAGCGGCTGGCGCGGGCAGGGTGATATGACTGAGCTGGTGATGCAAATTTTACAGTTCTCTGCCTCGAAACCCAATTACTTAAGTTACGCAGTTGAAGCGGTAAAGTATATGCTATGTCACCCTGAGCGAAGCGAAGGGTCTCTGGCTAATCTCATTGAGAGCCTTGATAGAGATGCTTCGCTCCGCTCAGTATGACATGAACTGCGTAACTCCAATCACTGTAATCTCACGCGGACGCTGATTCCGCTTTCACTTCAGGCTGGCTGG
>JAEURM010000390.1 GCA_016789245.1 Anaerolineales bacterium | reverse complement strand
TGCCCGGCCTGCGCGTGGCCCGTAACGTTGAATGCCGCGATGTGCCCGCGCCGCTGGCCGATATTGACGCCACTCTCGCGGCTGGCCGGTCCGTTATCGTGTTGGTGGATTACTCGCCTGACCCCGGCGTGCAGGATCACTGGATTGTTATCTACGGCAAACAGGGCGGTGATTACCTCATCCGCGACCCATGGCGCGGCCCACGGTCTGATCAAACACTTACGCAGAAGTACGGCTTTGCAGGCACTCCGGCCGAAATCATCAACCGAGTGATTTGGCTGGAGGGCGCTGGCACAACCAGCGCTCCCACGCCCAAGCCCGCTCAGCCCAGCCAACCTGCCGTTACCCGCGCGCCAACCACAAGCGCTAACGTGCCCGCTGGCACGGAGTTGGTGGTGGTGGCCCTAGTGGATCAACTCACCCTGCGCTCCCAACCGCGCATTGTTGAAAACAACGTGGTGCACCGCTATGCCGCGCAAACCCGTTTGCGTGTAGTGGAGGCAGTGGCCGAGGCGCGGCCCAAACTGGGGGCACAGGGTAGCTGGGTGAAAGTGCG
>JAEURM010000038.1 GCA_016789245.1 Anaerolineales bacterium | reverse complement strand
CTCGCCCACCTTCACTGCGCTGTGCGAGTTGGGCAACAGTTCAGCTTCGGCCAGCACGGGAACCCACTGCACGCCGTTTTCCACACGCGCCGCCGCACTTACGGGCTGGCCAGCCATTTGTTGCAAGCCCGTCACTTCAAACAGCGGATACTTGCCCGATTTGCCTTTCACTTCCACCGTTACCGCTTTGCCCACTTTGATGTGTTGCTTCACCTGCTCATACGCGGCTTGAGAAATGAGAAAACGCGTGCCCGCTTCTTTGTTGGCCGATTCAATCCGGCTGGCAAGGTTAACGGAGTCTCCAATGGTCGAGGGCTTCTGGCTATCGCCGTAACCCAGCGCGCCCAACACGGCTGAGCCGTAGTGAATGCCAATGCCAATTTCAAACGTTTTATGATAAGTGGCGTGCAAGTACGGCTTGAAGTTTTCTTGCGCTTCCAGCATTTCCAAACCGGCGCGCACGGCGTTGAGCGTGCTGTTCGGTTGGTCATCCGCGCCAAAAATTGCCATCAGGCCATCGCCCATGTAGTTATCAATATAGCCGTGATGCCGGTAAATGGCCTTGCCCATCTGCTGAAAATAGCGGTTGAGCACGTACATTACATCGTACGCGGGTAGTGATTCTGAAAACGTGGTGAAGCCGCGAATATCTGAAAACAAAATGGCCACGTGTTTTTGCTGGCCGGTGACACCCACCACTTTTTTGCCGAGTTGGTTGCACACCGCTAAGTCATCATCATCCAGCACTAGCCGCCGCAGTTTGATGGGGCCGCTCACCGTGAGTTGGCAGGCCAGACGCACTTGCGCGGGCAGGGCCAGCTTTTCGGCCAGTTGGCGCTCACGTGTGGTGCGGGCGCGGCAATTCTCCAACCCCTCCAGCACCCACACGCGGCAGGTGGAGCACTGCGCCTGCCCGCCACACGCATGCGCGTGCGCCACATCGCCGCGCAATGAAGTTTGCAAAATGGTTTCATTCGCTCGGGCGTCTATTTTCTTTTCGTCTGGTAAGAAGTGTATTTCGGCCATGAGAAATTTATAAGATGATTCAACTTGTTGGCTCGTTCGCCCGATGGTTCACCATCGGGCTGAAATTACGAAGCCAGCTAAAACTGGCTGGGCCTGAGCGAGGGCGCTTCAGCGCTCCTTGTTCTTTTAGCCCGATGCGGGCGGGTGTAGCTGTGCAAGAGCGTAAATGTTCGCCCAGCTAAATTATGCTCTGCCCTAGGTTCACTGCCAACTAACTTTCGATAGGTTTTAGTTTTAGGGGAGTGTGAGAACGGGCCGCCCGCGCTTAATCACCTGCTTAACTGGGTTATGGCCCAGCCGGTAAATCACATCTTCCAAGGCGGGCACGGCCCACAGTTGCAAATCGGCCAGCTGGCCGGGCGCAATTTGGCCTCGGTCATTCAACGCGCACGCTTGCGCGCCGCCCACCGTGCTGGCCACAATCGCTTCTTCGGGTGAGAAGCTGTGCTGGCGGCAAGCGAACTGCATGACCAAGAACATGCTTTCCACCCAGCCGCCCGGGCAAATATCCGTGGCTAGGGCTAGCTTCATTCCAGCCTCTCGCATCGCCTGCACATCAAACGGGCGCGGGTGCTTCACGGCAAAATCAATCATGGGCATGAGCACGCCCACCACGCCGGCTTCGGCCAAACGGCGCATGGCGTCCGGCGGCGTGTAATTCAAATGGTCTGCGGAAACTACGCCCAGTTCCGCGCACAGCTCAGAGCCGCCTAGTGCCGAGTATTGATCAACGTGTGCCTTCAGTTTCAAGCCGTGCGCGCGGCCGGCTTCCAAAATGCGGCGCGTTTGCTCCAGTGTGTAGTCACCGTCATCGCAGTACACATCGCAAAACTCAGCCAAGCCGCCCTCGGCCACACGCGGCAACATTTCATGGATGATTAAGTCCACGTAGCGCTCGCGCTCCATCTCTGGCGGAAAATCATGCGCGCCGAGAAACGAGCTGATGATATCCAGCGGTGTGGTTGCTTGCAGGCGGGCGTTAGCGGCCAGCATTTTCAGTTCATCCGCCAGTGTGAGGCCGTAGCCCGTTTTGCTTTCCACGGTGGTGGTGCCATGCGCCAGCATCAGGTTTAGGCGCTCACTGGCGCTGGCAGTTAGTTCTTCCTCGCTGGCCGCCCGCGTCATGTTCACCGTGGCTAGGATGCCAGTGGTAAGCCCCTGCGCTTGCAAGTACGCTTTGGCTTCTGCGCCCGTGCGCGTGAGTTTGGCCGCATATTCTTTCACGCGTGAGCCGCCAAATACTACATGTGTGTGGCTATCTACAAAACCGGGAGCCACCACCAAGCCGCTGGCATCCAACACTTCCGAACCAGATAAATCAAACCGCGCACGTAATTCCGCTTCTGGCGCTACGGCCACAATGCGCTCACCATCAATCAAAATAGTGGCGTTGCTCACGCGGCCCGCCGGGTTATTGGGCGCGGGGACGCAGGTGATGATTTCAGTGGCGTTGGTAATTAAGAGTGCCATGTGCGGGTTTTGAAACACGGATGAATACGGATTGAATGGAACAACACAGAAGCTTTTCGGATGAATCCGTGTTTATCCAGCTTTTTCCGTGTTATCCGTGTTTCAGTGAGTTTCAATCAACTTCGCAATCTTTTCAATCTCGCTTGCCAGCTCTTTATCATGCTCCATAAATCTCACGTGAGCGCGGATTTTTTCATAAGCGGCGCGAGTGCCTTCGCCCAGCCGTGCGGGGCCATTGGGGCGCAAATCTATAGCTTGGGCGGCCGTGAGCATTTCTACGGCAAGGATGTGGCGCACGTTGTCCAAAATTTCTAGCGTGTGGCGGGCGGCGTTGGCCCCCATGCTCACATGGTCTTCTTGGTTGGCGCTGGAGGGGATACTATCCACACTATCTGGGTGCGCCAACGTTTTGTTATCACTCACCAACGCGGCGGCCGTGTACTGCGGCATCATCAGCCCACTCTCCAAGCCGCTGTGCTTCACCAGCATGGGCGGCAAGCCGTTGCTCAACTCCGGCGTTACCAGCCTAAACGTGCGCCGCTCAGAAATGTTGCCCACCGCCGCCAGCGCAATGCTCAAAAAGTTCAGCCACATGCTTGGCCCTTGCCCGTGAAAGTTGCCGCCAGAAACTTTGCGGGGATTTTCATCTTCCACAAAAATTAGCGGGTTATCGCTAGAACCGTTCAGCGCCGCCGTAAACCGCTCCCGTAGAAATTGCACTGCATCACGCGCCGGGCCAATCACTTGCGGCGTGCACCGCAGAGAGTATGCGTCTTGCACGCGCGTGGGGTCAGAATCTACCAGCCGGCTGTTCTTCATCAATGCCAGCAAACGGCGCGCGGTGGCCGCTTGGCCGGGCTGGTTGTTCGCTTCATGCAAAGCCGCATCATAGGCTTCACTCAAGCCGCACAACGCTTCAATGGAAAGGGCGGCGGCGGCTTCCGCTTGCTCAATTAAATTTTCAGCCTGATGCACGGCCAACGCACCGGCGGCCACCATGAACGTGGTGCCGTTGGTGAGCGATAAACCTTCTTTGGCTTCCGGCACAATGCGCTCTAACCCCGCGCGCCGCATGGCTTCCGCGCCGCTCAGCAGTTCACCGTTAAAGTACGCTTGGCCGCTTTCATCGCGCTCCGGGTCTTCATCACGCGTGAGCACCACAGATAGGTGGGCCAGTGGCGCTAAATCCCCGCTAGCGCCCAAAGAGCCTTTGCTGGGAATGTATGGCGTTACGCCACGGTTGAGCATTTCAATCAGCAATTGGCCAAAGGCGGGCCGAATGCCGCTGTGCCCACGCGCAAACACGTTGGCCCGGATAACCATGATGGCGCGCACCACGGGAATGGGTAGCGGCGCGCCCACGCCCACCAAACATTGCAGGATGAGATTGCGCGAAAGCCGCCGCGTATCTTCAGGCGCGATGCTTTGTTTGGCCAGCGAGCCGAAACCGGTGTTGACGCCGTACACGGTGCGCCGCTCACTCACGGCGGTTTCTACCCACCGGCGGCTGGCCTCCATGTGGCCTAACACTTCTGGGGGGTAGGGGGCTACGGTTTGGTGGCCGTGTGTGACGGCAACCACATCTTCAATCGTCAAAGTATGGCCCGTTAGGGTAAGCATAAGGTGGTGTGGCCTCGGGGTTAGGGGTGGGTTGTGATTGTACCGCACTCAGAATCAGCGCCGCGCGTGCTACAATTGACCGATTCGCTATGCCTACAACGTTTCATGGTTTGTGGATTCCGGGTGAGGGCCGCGCCTTTGGGGAATTTTTCCTTTGGGCGGAAGATGAAGCCAGTACGCGCCGCAAGGGTCATCCGGCTGATCATCCATTGGCGCTCTCGGCCTCGCAGATTGTGCACAACTTGTGGCAACTCAGCCGGGAACTGCCCACGCAACGCCTGCAAGAAAATGCGCGGCGGTACCCACTGATTCTGCCGTCCGATGACCGGCGACCCATCGTATCCACCAGCACCGAAAAAATAGAGTCAGCCTCGGAATCCGCGCGGCGTAAACGCAAGCCAATTGAACCACAATTGCGTGTGTGGCGTGTGGAAGGCGTGCCGCTCAATCCGGCGCTAGCCCTGACGTTTTTACTCGGTGCGCAAACCAATTCGCCCTACTATCGTTACAACTTCGGCCCCAGTTTTAGCTTTTGGCAAACGGCGGCACGGCTGGCCGCTATGATTTTGATGCGCGGCCAAGTTTTACCCGCCGCCGATGACGCCGGCGCGGGTTATTGGCGCATGGTGCTGGCGGAGACGGACATTGCCGAGAAGGCGGTGGCGCTAGCTCGTGCCATGCCGGTTTCCACCCGCGCGCTAGCCCGCCCATTGCCCGCCGCGTTAGATTTGTTGCATAGCTTCCTTGCCGATGCGGCCGCCGATTTTGTTCAGCAAAATTACACCCCCCAAAGAAGCCCGTTTTTTGACCCGAAAAAGTATCAACCCAAGCCTCATGCGCCCGGCCCAGCTGATTTTTGGTGGTTGGATTTATTTCCCCGTCAACGGCACAACCTAAGCACCGTCGCTCGCTCCGAAGTTGAACAAACCGCCTTCGGTGAACGCGTGCGCACTTGGTCACTCAAAGCCTATGAGTACGTTTCTAGCCCCATGCGGGTGGCTTTCCGGTTGGAGCCGCCACAAACCACCGAGGCGTTAGACACTGCTGAATGGCGGCTCTCCTTTCACTTACAACCCAAAGATGCGCCTGAAACTTTGTGGGCCGCGCGTGAAGTGTGGGAGAACCCACCACAGGCCGAAATGCCCGATTGGTTGCAGGCCGGTTTAGCGCAGGCCGCCAGTTTTTATTCACCGCTGATTGAAAGCGCCAACACCGAAAACCCAGAAGCTCTGGCGCTCACTACTCCGCAAGCGGTGGAATTTTTGGAGCAACATGCCGAAGCGCTCAGTTTGCGCGGCTTTGGCGTGTTAGTGCCCGGCTGGTGGAAGCAACGTAAGCGGCGGCTTTCCGTGGGTTTAGATTTCAAGCGGGAAGGCTCCGGCTTGCTGGGCATGAACACGCTGGTAGATTTCAACTGGAAAGTGGCGGTGGGCGATAAAGCCCTCACGCTGAATGAGTTAAGCGAACTGGCGCAGAGCAAAACGGCGTTGGTGCAAGTGCGCGGAGAGTGGATGCAGTTTGACCCGGGAGAAGTGCAGGCCGCCTTGAAGCTGGCGCAACGGCACCAGAAGCAGAGCGGCAAGCTGGCGTTAGGCGAAGCCTTGAGTTTGGCGTTGGCTGGGCCGGGTGAGTGGGATGGCTTACAGATTGAATCGGTTGAAACGGATACATGGTTTGATGAACTGATTGAACGTTTAAGCGGCCACAGACCGCTGGAAAAGTTGGAACAGCCGACCGGCTTTGTGGGGCAATTGCGGCCGTATCAGCTCAACGGTCTTTCATGGTTAGCCTTCTTGCGGCAATACGGCTTTGGCGCTTGCTTGGCGGATGATATGGGATTGGGAAAAACGATTCAGGTTTTAGCCCTGCTGGCCAAAGACCATGATGCCCAAACACTCACCAAGCCGATTTTGCTGGTGTGCCCCACCACGGTGGTGAATAACTGGGTGCGGGAGGCGGCCAAGTTTGCGCCGCAACTTAAGTGTTATGCCCACCACGGCCCGCAACGGCTCAAAGCCGAAAAATTTATTAATGGTGTGCAGGGCTATCACTTGGTGATTACTAGCTATGCGCTTTTACCACGGGACGCTGAATTTATTGAAAAAACGAATTGGGGTGGCGTGGTGTTGGATGAAGCGCATAACATCAAGAACCCAGTGACTAAACAGGCGCAAGTTTCACGGCGGCTCAATGCGGATTACCGGTTTGCCCTCACCGGCACACCGCTGGAAAACCGTTTGCAAGATTTGTGGAGCATTTTGCACTTCATCAACCCCGGTTACCTCGGCTCGGCGGAGGCCTTTCAACGCAACTTTGCTGGCCCCATTGAACGCGGCTTGGATACCTCGGCCAGTGACCGGTTACGCGCACTGACCGGCCCCTTCATTCTGCGGCGGCTCAAAACGGATACCTCTATCATTCGGGATTTGCCGCCGAAGAATGAGATGAAAGAATACTGCGGCCTGACCAAAGAACAAGCCGCGCTGTACCGAGCGGTGACGCAGGAATCTCTACGGCAGATTGCGGCTTCCAACGGCATTCAGCGGCGCGGTGTTATTTTGGCCACGCTCACCAAACTTAAGCAAGTGTGCAATCATCCGCGCCACTTGCTGGGCGATGGTAGTGAACTACGCCACCGCTCTGGCAAGTTGAACCGGCTGATTGAGATGCTGGAACAAGCGTTAGCAGAAGATGACCGCGTGCTGATTTTTACGCAGTATGCAGAGATGGGTGAACTGCTGAAAGAAGCGTTGACGCGTGAGTTTGGTGAAGTGCTGTATTTGTATGGCGGCACACCGGCCACCAAGCGCTCCGCCATGATTGAGCATTTTCAAAATGGCGGGCCACGGTTGTTTATACTTTCGCTCAAAGCGGGCGGGGCGGGCATTAATCTCACCCGTGCCAACCGCGTTTTTCACTTTGACCGGTGGTGGAATCCGGCGGTGGAAAATCAGGCTACGGACCGGGCCTTCCGGATTGGCCAAACGCAAACCGTGCAAGTGCATAAGATGATTTGCCGTGGCACCTTAGAAGAGCGAATTGATGAACTAATTGCGCGCAAGTTGGCGCTGGCGGAATCAGTGGTGGGTGCGGGTGAAAATTGGCTGACGGAGCTTTCTACGGATGAACTGCGCGATTTGCTGATTTTGCGCAAAGAAGCAGTGGATGACTAGGCGGTAGCTATGACTGAAACTTTAGACGCATTTTTAGCGCGCTACGAGCTGTTTGAACCAGAGTTGGGCCATTTGCTTCGCACATCTGAGCAAGCGGCCGCATTGAGTAGCGGGCGCGTACAACTTTCCGCGTGGCAATGTTCCGCGTTGGGGCATGCGCCACACACGGAGCCTAGTTTGCGCACCTTCCGTGCCATTGTAGAAAGCTTTCATTTTCCAGAAGCGTTGCGTGTGGCTTTACTGCGGGATGAGCAACCTGACCGATATTTCTATTACTGGAACACGGATATTTATGAGCGCGTGGAAAGCCTAATTATCAATAGTTCTACGCTGGAATTGCGCTTTTCCAACCGCAAGGGCCGTTATTTGTTGGAAGTGAAAGTGCCGCACTTGGACGCCCCCGCCCGCGAAGCGACGCAACAGTGGCTCCAAAGCCTAGCGCATTTGGAGAATATAGCGCGAGCCGCGCCCTTGCCGCCCGACGCTTTGCGCCACTTGGCTTTAGTGCCACCGTGGGGTGAGTGTACCGCCCGCATCACCAACAAGACTGGGCCAGTGTTAGAGCTAGGCATTAAATTTCTGTGCCGTGCGCTCACGCTTAACCCGGCTTACATTTTTGTATTGCGTGGTTTGAGCGGTGAAACCAGCCTGCGCGTGGCAGTGGAAAGCGAGTTGAACCGAAGCCAAGCTGACTTTGAACAAGTAGCCGCGCAATTACCCAACACCTCCCAAGCGTTTTGGGCGGCCAGTGCCTTGCCAAGTTTGCCATTACCCCATGAAGTGCCCACCGCTCCCGGGCTAGGTGCACATTTGCCCATCGCCAACTTTTGGCCCAAGGCAGAAGATAACGCTATTTTGGCAGAAACGTTAGGCAAGGTTTACAAGAACATCCCCCGTAAACTTGCTAAGCTGACGCAACCCATTGCGCCGCGCCGCTGGTGAGGGCGTTTTAGCTTAGGGTTACTTAAACGAAAAGGCCGATGACGCATCATCGGCCTTTTGCTTACTTGAGGGGAGTAACCGGCTGGGTTTAGAAGCGGCGGCGATTATCGCCACCACCACCGCCGCGCCGATCACGGCCACCGCGCCCGCCACCACCGCCGCCGCGCCCGCCACCGAAGCCGCCGCGATCCCCACCACCACCGCCGCCGCCACCAAAGCCACCACTACGGGGGCGGTCTTCCTTGGGCCGAGCGATATTAACGGTGAGTTCGCGCGTGTTCACGCTCATGCCATGAAACTTACGAATGGCTTCTTGCGCTTCCTCTTGCGAGCTCATCTCCACAAAGGCAAAACCTTTGGAGCGACCGGTATCCCGATCCTTGATGATGGCGACTGACGCCACTGTGCCCGCTTGCGAGAACAGCGTGCGCAGTTCATCTTCCGTGGTGGAGTAAGACAAATTCCCAACGTACAGCTTGCTTTCCATGACTCTTTCTTTTCCTTTGGGCCGCTCAGAGTGGCCGCCCACAACGTGCCAACGCCTACGCGCTGAACACCTACACAAATGAATAATTTAGAGTTAGAGAGAATTCACACAGAGGGGCAAGCTGGAGGATTTGGCTCGGCGGGAATAAGGCCGGAAGCTCATCAAAAGCTCAACGCACTCACAAGCGATATCACTCTAAATTCCGGAACTGAGTATATCACATGCAAGCTTAAAACCAACTCCTGGCGCATAGTTTTTTTCGGAGGAATTTATCCGAAATGGGCATAGCTTTTATCCGAATTAGGGCTCGGCTAATGCGGCTTGCACAGCGGCATAGGCATCCACCAGCCCAGCACCCGCAGTGTTACTAGCGCCACAACTTGAGCTGGCCGAGCCAATAAAAGGCCGAGCCGTTTCCCGTAAGATTTGTTCAGTGTTCTCTATCGCGCCAATCAATTTTGGATTGGCGGACCACATCAGCGCTACCACGCCCACCACATGCGGCCCGGCCATAGAAGTGCCGCTGGCATACTCATACGTGCCGCCCGGATAAGCGGATAACACTTCCACACCCGGCGCACTAAGATCTGGTTTGGGCCGGCCACTTCCATCCACAGTTACGGGGCCACGGCTACTGAAATCGGCCAAATCACCCAAACTATCTACTGCGCCCACGCTAAAGGCTTCATCATAAATGGCAATAGGGTCATTCACACTAGAACACAACGGGCCTTCATTACCGGCAGAGGCCACCACAAAAATTCCGGCATGCCGCAACGCCCCCACGGCCGGTTGCAGAACGGTAGCATCACAGCCTTCAATGGGTGGGCAACCCCAAGAATTATTGAGCACATGCGCCGCACGGGTGGGATCACCATCGGTGAGTGGGTTGCCGTTTTGCGGGTAAGGGGCCAGCATAAATTGCATACAATCCAAATACAGTGCTGGGTTGGCTAAGTTGCGGGCCAAGTTTACACAGCCCATCCACTCCGCGCCGGGGGCCACGCCAATATTGTTGCGGCCTAGCACCGAGCCAAGCGTGTGCGTGCCATGCCCACCAATATCCGTGGGCCGCGTTGTAAAGTTCCACGGGTCAAGCCAGTTGTAATCATCACCATTATTGCGGCCACGGTAGCCATCGCGCAAAGCCGGATGGTCACCTTGCACGCCAGAATCCGAATTACCAATAACGATGCCTTGGCCCGTCACGTTGAATTCCTCCCACACTCTATCTGCGCCAATGGAGGTGATATTCCACTGGGGCCGGTTGGGCGCGGTAGCCGTTCCGGCAGAAGTGGGAATAGGCACTGGCAGTGGCCGTAGTTTGGGGCTACTGAGCACGCGTTCCACTTCGGGTTGCGTGGCCAAATATAGCCGCACCAACGGGCCGCCATCCACCTCTAGCGCGTTCACCAAATAGTACGGCGTATGTTGCACGCCAAATTGATTAAGCGTGGCTCGCAAATTTGCTTGTGTAATATCAGCGTGCGCGGTGAGCGTTTCATACACAAACGTCACGCGCTCATTCCGGTCTTCAATTTGCGCGGCGGCCGAAACATCGGCTTGGTCTTTGAGAATCACAAACAGCCGCTCACCATAGAAACCGGGCTGGCCGATGAAAAAATAAAGCAGGAGGGCAAACCCGGCTGTGAACGGAATCCACGGGAGGGCGAAGCGCGGGCGGGCGACGGCCTCGGCAAACCGGCGGCTGGCCCACAGCACTAAACCTGTTATGGCCGCACTCAACCATGCCGCCCCAGCGGCCACCACCGCCCACTGTGAAATTTCACTGCCGCCCAACACCAGCGTCAGCTCTTCCGGGTCAAAGAACATCAGGGGCGCGGCCGCACACAAGCCCAGTAATAAACTTACCGCCAGCCACGGCGCGGGTTGAGACATGTGCGCCAACGCAACCGCCACAAAGCCCAGCATCGGCAGAGTCACCATCAAAATCAGTTGCGTGCCATTAAAGCCAAAGCCAGCGCCCAAAATCAACAGCGCCACGCCCGCCGCCCAGCCGCCAAAAACAATATCCCAGCCTGCACCGCTGGTGTGCACTGCCAGCCGCCGCAGTAAAAACGCATCCAGCAAAACGCCGGCAAACACACCCAAGCTGAGGCCAGCTAGGAGGTTGAGCCATACATCTAACAGTGAGCCGAGCGCGCCAAACAGCGCAAAAGGAAAAACTAAAACGGGCACCAAGCCCAGCGCGTTCAACACGCCGGATGAATTGGGAATTGCCAAAGTACGGTTGCGCCAGCGGGCCACTAGGGCCAGCATCACCGCCGCCGCCAGCGTCAGCACAATTTGGAGCACAGCGGCAAACTGTTCTTGCAAAGTAGGCGCAAACCGCACAAAAGCTATGATGATAGTGAAAAGCACCGCCAATCCCCATGTTTGGTACGCGGCGCGGAAGCGAGGCGCTTCAGTAAAAAGGGCCAATGGCGCAATGAGCAACGCCAGCACACTGGCTAAACCCCAGATGATAACGGGCCACAGCCAAAGTGGAATGGCGATGCCTTGAATTACCAAAACCTGATCAATAAACCAGCCAAGGGCGTGGGTGATGGTGACGGTGCCAATGATGATGACGCTAGCAACAGCGAATAAACCGTAGGTGAAGCAACCGGGGCGGGCTGGCAGAGTTGATTGATTATGGCGCATAAAGTATGGGGGTTTGCTGAAAAACTCGGTTAACTGGCATGAGGGGAAGTATATCGCGCCGTAAACTAAATTTTTCAAAGACTCAGTAGATCCGATTGTGACAAGCGTCCTGAGCGGAGGCCCGCCGCATTTGGGCAGGCCGCAGTCGAAGGACGCTACATTTTGAATCTAGTGAAACTTCGGACGCAGATAAACGCTGATAACGCAGATTGAATGAAATAGTCCGTGTAGATCTGCGTCCTTAAAAGGGCTTTAGCAAAACCAGCAAAATTTGTGCGAGGATGATTTTGGTTAGTGTGGCCAGCGGGTAAACGGTGGCGTAGCCGATGTTGGGCAAATCGGAGTGGGCTTGTTCAACGGCGTAACCTAAAACCGCCGGTTGCGTTTGGAAGCCCGCTAACATGCCGGTGAGCAAACTCATGGGAATTTTGAGCACCTGGTAACCCACTGTGAGAAAAACGATGGCGCTCACACACGTAATGAGTGCGCCGCCGAGGAATAGACCCA
>JAEURM010000389.1 GCA_016789245.1 Anaerolineales bacterium | reverse complement strand
GCCATCGATTGGTAAGGGGCGTCCGCGGCCGAGTAGGCGCTGGCGGTCCGCGGGCCGATCGGCCAGACGGGGCCGGCCGAAATCATCACCAACAAGCCCACGAAGCCCAGCACGATGCCGGACTTCAGGGCGGCCTCCAGCGGCCGGCCCCCGGGCGCCGCCGGGCGCCCTCCCGGCCCGCGCACCAGGCTCCAGCCCACATAGCCGGCCGCGCCCAGAGTCACCAACAGGAGCGCCAGACGCCTGAGTGGCGCTAGGAGCTCCGGCCGCAGCACGCGCAGCTCCCAGTCGTCCTCCCGCGCCAGGTAATCTGGCAGCGCGGCCGAGAGCGTCTGGGCCTGCACCAGGCAGGCTGCGTTTACCCAATAGCGGCCCTGCACATACCACTGCGGGCAAGGCAGGTCGCGTTTGGCCGCCGGCTCGGCCCAGTAGCCCAGGCTGAGGTGCGTGTGCCCGCCTGGGCATTCCTTGGCCAGCGGCGTCCCCAGCGCCACAGGCGTATAGTGGCGCTGAGAAGCGCTTATACTAGCCTGAATTTGAATCTCGCACAAATGAAAAGCC
>JAEURM010000388.1 GCA_016789245.1 Anaerolineales bacterium | reverse complement strand
GGGTTGGTGCGGGAGGAGCACGTCGGATTGTTGGGGCGTCGGTCCGCGCCGGGTGGGCGTGGACCGAGGGCGTGGCCCGTGCCAAAACGCGAAGCGGGGCCGGTCCCGAAGGACCAGCCCCGCGTTGTTCGTGCGGCCCGAGGGTTTCGGACCGGCTTTCATCTCACGCCGGCGGCCAGAGCCACTCGGCGGGATGCACGCGGCGGAGCCGCGCGGGCAAGCTCAGCGCTTGCTCTTCTTCTTGCCCTTCTTCTTGCCCTTCTTCTTGGCCTTCTTCGCCATGAGTGTGCTCCCCGGAACTGAGTCCGTGGTTAGAACGCTCCGCGGAGATCGGACGCCACGCTGCGTCCGGGCGCGGAGGTGAGGTAACGGAGTGTATCGGAGGGCGCGGATGCTGCGCTTGAATGAGAATGGTCAACAGAAGCCTGCAGCGCCCGTGCCATGGTGCCTCCATGAGATAGAGTTCAAGCCGCCATGTCAACTGTGCACAACTCCATCGTGGTGTTCGGCGCCACCGGAAGGATGGGCCGGCGAGTCGCGGCCGTGAGCGCGGCTGCGGGAGCC
>JAEURM010000387.1 GCA_016789245.1 Anaerolineales bacterium | reverse complement strand
GGCGTTGCGTTGCAGAGCGTTGAGCGTGAGCGCTTTTTGATACTGCGCTTGAGTATTGTTCGGCTCAGTGGCTAGCACGCGCTCAAAGGCGGCCAACGCCGGCTCATAGTTAGCCGCGTGGTAGTTCACCAAGCCGCGCTGAAAATCATCCACTGCCACGCCCTCATTCACCAGCTTGAGCAAACCTTGAAAGGTGTGCGGGCTTTGCGGAAAACGGCTGAGCGCGTCTTGGTAATGTTCATACGCGTGCGCGGCGTTGCCGTTGTTGTAATAAATATCACCAGAGAGCACTAGGGCACGCGCCTGCCGTGAGGCGTTATCATCCGCCAGCAATTGGCTTTCGTACTCATCGGCGGCGGCTTGCCACTCGCCGCTTGCCAGTAGAGCCTCGGCCAAGCGGGCACGCAGTTCAAAGATTTCGCCCGCATCGGCGCGCGGCGCGGCAATGGCGCCCATGGGTGGTTGTCGAGAACAGGGACCTCGTCTGCAGCAAATTGATGCACCATCGCCCTCACGGTTCCGCGACACTTGCCTTCGGGGTTGCTGAACACGCGCTCACACAGTGCGTT
>JAEURM010000386.1 GCA_016789245.1 Anaerolineales bacterium | reverse complement strand
GGCCGGCCGCTTCGTGGAACAGCAGATAGTGTAACGGCGTGTAGGGCAGCATCACGCCGAGGTGCGCCAAGCCGGGGGCGATGCCGGGTAAGGGTTGCTCGTTCGCCCTCACCCCCGGCCCCTCTCCCGGAAGGCGAAGGGAGCGCAGCAGCACGATGGGCCGTTGCGGCGATTCCAGCAGTTGCCGTTCGCCGTCGCTGGCTTCGACCCAGCTTGCCAGCGACGCGATGTTGGCCGCCATGATCGCGAACGGCTTGGCGTCGCGCTGCTTGCGTTGGCGCAGACGAGCCACGGCGGCGGCGTTTTGGGCGTCGCAGACCAGATGAAAACCACCCAATCCCTTGATCGCCAGAATCTCGCCGGCGAGCAGGCGTTCCAGCGTGGCGGCGATCACGTCGCCCACCGCAACCGGCTGACCATTAACGTCGCGCAAAGTCAGGCGGGGGCCGCAGACCGAACAGGCGTTCGGTTGGGCGTGGAAGCGGCGGTCGTCGGGGTCGCGGTATTCTCGCGCGCAAGCCGGGCACAGCGCGAAACCGGCCATACTGGTATTGGGGCGGTCGTAGGGCAGGGCG
>JAEURM010000385.1 GCA_016789245.1 Anaerolineales bacterium | reverse complement strand
AGAGGGCGCGATTTTGGGGCCAGCGGCGGGCGTGGGCGTGGCCAGCGGTTGGCAGGCCGTTACCAGCAAACTCAGTAACAGGGCGAATAAAAGGCTAAAACGTACACGAGCGTTCATTTCTTTCTCCTTTGGTTAGCAATCTCAGCTTATGCGCCAAAATTCCGGTTTTGTCATTGCAGGCCGCCCGTTGCGGCGAAGCAATCTCCAAAATCAAAAGCTTTTTATCATTCGGAGACTGCTTCGCTCGCCACATACGCTCGCTCGCAGTGACAGACTTTCTTCATAGGCCGCATAAATGTGATAATTAACAAAAGCAGGAGCGGGTGAGGATAACTCACGCGCTCCTGATTAAGCGTCAGTCGTTTATGGGCAATCCGGCCGTAAAACTACTGTCCACCTTTAATTTCCGTCCAAATCCGGTCGTAAATCACAGTCGCTTCGCCCACGTCTTCAAAGCGCTTGCCCTTGGCCACCACCTCGGCGGGCGTGTTGGTGATGGGCGAGTTGATGTATTGGTTGTATAGATCCGGCAGACCGGTCTTGGCAAAATCTAGTGCGGCCTTGCTGGGCATGGTGTACG
>JAEURM010000384.1 GCA_016789245.1 Anaerolineales bacterium | reverse complement strand
ATATTAAAGTATTTCTCGAAAGCCTTACTAATCTGCCCGAAGTGCAGGTTTATTTACAAGAACTGGAACCGAAAGGCACAATATTCCGCTTGCCCACGGAGGCGGAGTGGGAGTTTGCAGCCCGAGGCGGGACGAAAAGCCGCGGTTTCCGCTATGCCGGCAGCGATAAGTTAAAGGAAGTAGCCTGGTATAATGAAAACAGTTATGGCGAGACCAAACCTGTTGGGTTGAAATTCCCCAATGAACTGGGGCTTTACGATATGAGCGGCAACGTGTGGGAGTGGTGCGAGGACGACTGGCACGGTAACTATGAAGGTGCCCCGGACGACGGTAAGGCCTGGATAGACTCGCCTGATAGGGGCGACTACCGGGTGATTCGTGGCGGTTGCTCCTTCGACACCCCGCGGCTCTGTCGTTGCTCCTACCGGCGCATCAACTCGCCGGGGGATCGCAGCAACTGCCTTGGCTTCCGCTTGGTTTTGTCTCCCCAGTGAGGTTGGCAGCCGGGCTTTCCTGCGAGCAAAAAAAGAAAAAAAGTAGCAGTGCAAGCCGGTGAGGGAGGGACGACCGAACGGCGCAGCAC
>JAEURM010000383.1 GCA_016789245.1 Anaerolineales bacterium | reverse complement strand
AGTAAGGCGGTGCCGATGATGGCAGTGAGGTTGTGGGTGAGAAGCAGAGCGGCGTAAAGCAGAGCGAGCCGTATTAAAGCCAACGCCGTTGGGGATAAGAGCGCTCGCCGCGCACTCCACCACAGCCACGGGAGCAAGGCTACGGCCAACGCTTCTGGCACGGCGGCGCGCGGGTATAAGTTGAAGAGCGAGTACGGCGCAAACACGTAAACGGCCACAGCCAGCGCCCCGCTCCATTTATTGGCAAACCACTCTTGCGCTAAAACGTACACGCCGCCCGCGCCCACGAGCACGGTGAGCGCCATCAACACATGAAGAGCCAAAATAGCGTTGAGGCCCAGCAGATGCAGCAGCGCACCAGCGTAATAAGTGAGCGGCGCGTAGTAGTTAAAGAGCGGATAACCAAAGCCGTACACCAGCTCCGGTGAATAGCGCGGCCACCACTCACCGGCCCGCAAGTGTTCGGCCATGAGCACCACGCGGAAGAGATGCGCGCGCCCATCCGCGCTCCGGGGCAATTCAACTAAAAAAAGTGGAACGAGGGCTGGCAAACACAGCGCCAGCACCAGAAGCCCCCGGCGCAA
>JAEURM010000382.1 GCA_016789245.1 Anaerolineales bacterium | reverse complement strand
CACCGCCGTAATCTGGCCGGCGTTAAATTGCTGTACTAATTCTGGGTTGTTAAACGTCAAATCTTTGCCGGGCTTGCGGAAGGCCAAGCTAAACACCGTGCCCAGCTTATCGCCCAGGTTGGGCAGTGGCACAGTGGCAGTGGAGTTACAGTGCGGGCACACAACGCTCATAAGTAAAGAAACCTGCTAACGGCCAATTATACGCGGCACACTTCCACTATACACTGCCCACTTGGGCGCATTGCATTTTTAGAAAACAAGCCACCGTTATCTTTTGAACAAGACATACACTGTCTCGGCCTTGCCCCTCTCCTAGCGGGAGAGGGCTGGGCCGCATCTGGATTTAGTCAGCGCCAGTTGACCAAACTGGATGATTAATTTCTTTACCGATAATAGCCCCGCGCGATAAGCATCGAAATAAGCCAGCCCTTCGCGGGCTTCCCAAATATTGGGCATACACAAATTTCAACAGCCCGCGAAGGGCTACGCCGCAAACAAAACAGCCGCAAGGTTTCTGCGGCTGTTTGTTTCCCTAGTTTCCTCATGTCCCGCTTTTCGGCTTCACCGCTCCGGCAGTTTGTGTTCTTTGTAT
>JAEURM010000381.1 GCA_016789245.1 Anaerolineales bacterium | reverse complement strand
CCGGATGGCGTTCCGTTTTACGGCGGCACGTAGTATCCGCCAACCGACCGCGGCGGGATGCCGGGATTCCCGCGCATTCTGATTTCGATTGCCGAAGCGTACCAGGCCAATCGCGGTGAAATTGCCGAAAGCGCCGAAAGCATTCTCAGCGAATTGAAACGACTGGAAACCGTCAAACCGGCGGAAGGCGAATTGAGTTACGAAATTGCTGATCACGCGGCCAATCATCTGCTGCGAATGCTCGATCCGGTTCACGGCGGATTTGGTCGCGCGCCGAAATTTCCGCCTTCGATGACACTGACTTTTTTGCTGCGGCAATATGCCCGCACCAAAGACCCGGCGGCGCTGGAAGCCGTCGAACTGACGCTGCAAAAAATGGCCAACGGCGGAATGTACGATCAACTCGGAGGAGGATTTCATCGCTATTCGGTGGATGAACGCTGGCTGGTTCCGCACTTTGAAAAGATGCTGTATGACAATGCGCTGCTGTCGCGCGTGTATCTGGATGCGTTTTTGATCACCGGCAACGAATTTTACAAACGCATTGCCACAGAAACACTGGATTACGTCCGACGCGAAATGCTGGACGCCAAC
>JAEURM010000380.1 GCA_016789245.1 Anaerolineales bacterium | reverse complement strand
CTTTAGATTCATAGGGAATGCCCTTCTCTACTCTGAATGGTCAGGAGGAAGACTCCTTAGATTCGCCCCCTTTGGCGCGTCCTTCGCGGGGTAAGACGGTATCCAGCGCGTCGATCAAGCGCCGCACAGGGATGGTCACAATTCCTTCGGGAGGAGGGTCGCCGCGCCGGATTGTTTTGGGGATCAGGCAGCGCTTAAAGCCCAATTTTGCCGCCTCACGCAGGCGCGTGCTAAGCTGGCTCACGGCGCGGAGTTCGCCGCTCAAGCCGATCTCCCCGATAATGGCAATGTCGGCAGGGATAGGGCGATCCCACACACTGGAGGCAATGGCGACGGCAACCGCCAAATCTGCGGCAGGTTCGTCAATTGCCAAGCCGCCGATCACGTTCACGAAAATATCCTGATTAAAGAGCTTGATTCCCACCCGCCGCGCCAGTACCGCTGTCACCAACTGCAAGCGATTCGTATCGACCCCGTTCGCGGTGCGGCGGGGGTTGGGATATGCCGTCTCGCTGGCAAGCGCCTGCACTTCTACCAAGAGGGGGCGCGTCCCTTCCATCGTCACAACGATTGCCGACCCCGGCGCGTTCACAAGGC
>JAEURM010000037.1 GCA_016789245.1 Anaerolineales bacterium | reverse complement strand
TAAAGAATCAGGGACACCCGCCCCTGCCCCCTCAATGTAGTTCAGCCTATAGTGACAACGTCAAACTCTTTCACTCTCTGGAGGTATATCATGGAAATCTCAATCAAAGAAGGCTGGACGGTAGCACATGGCATGCTGTTCGGCGCAGTATTTCTGCTCGCGTTCGCTGGGGGATTAGCCGGGCTGTACAGCATGAAGCCGGAGTGGGTGACGGTCGCCGGCCTTACGGAACGGCTGACGCGTTTGAAGGCGGGTTTGTGGACGATGGCCGCCGTCGCTTGGGCCACGGTCTATACCGGCACTTACGTCGTCTACCCGTGGTACCGCGCGAAGCCGCCGGAGGGCACCACT
Source organism: Anaerolineales bacterium (assembly GCA_016789245.1). Next base: position 11,724 of record JAEURM010000037.1, on the reverse strand, counting down.
GACCTCAGTAACTTCCCGCGCTACTTCCTGCTCGCCAGCGAGAGCACAGCCGAATGGCACAAGTTTGGCATGGAGTGGAAAGAGCACGTCGCTTGGCTCTCGCCCATCGCCGCCACAGTCGTCGCTTTTGCTGTTACCTACTACGGCCCAATTCTGGCCAAGAAAGTCGGCGAGCGCCGTGCACTGATGATCTTCTTCGTTGTCGCCTTCGTGGCGGCCGCGGCCGCTGGCGTCTTCGGCGCCTTCATCAACAAGATTGCGCCCACCCGCTAAGGGCCAAGCACCTTCACGTAATTTCTAGGAGTAATTGTCATGGCAACGAAAGTCGTTTCCCAACCCCAAACTGAAGATAAGCCGAACGGGCCAGTAGCGGCCGTAATGCTCGCCGGCGGCATTGGCTCTGCGGCGCTCGGGATTATCATCCCGCTGTCAGAAGCCATCCCAGCGCTTAAGACCGCCCTTACGTTCGATGCGGGCGTCGGCCCACTTTCCGGTAAAACCAGTGTCTCTATCGTGGCCTTCTTCCTGTCGTGGGTCATCCTGCACTTCGTCTTCCGCGGCAAGGAGACTAATTTCAGCCGCGCCGCAACCATCTCGTTCGTCTTGCTGGCTATCGGCCTGCTCGGTAGCTTCCCTCCCATCTACGATTTGTTCACCGCGAAGTAAACCTGCGTAGTTTCATAACTAGCCACCCGCTCCCGAAGCGGGTGGCTTTTTTATTTGCGGCCCATCCGCTCCAGCAGGTGATGTTCCGTGGCGTATGTGGCCAGCTCAACGCGGTTAGCGAGCCCCAGCTTATCCAGAATATTGCTCAGGTAATTGCGCGCCGTCTTTTCGCTCAGGTTCAGCGCCCGGCCAATCTCGGCGTTCGTCTTGCCGAGCACCACTTCCGCCAACACGTCCAGCTCACGGTCGGAAAGGTCGCGGAAGGCATCAGCCTCAGCCTGACGCTCGGTCTCGCGGACCCGCGCCAACAATCGGGCCGTCGTGCTCGGGTCAAGCAAGGCTTCACCGCGTGCCGCCGCGGCAATGGCGCGCAAAAGTTCTTCATTGCCAACTTGCTTTAGCACATACCCCACCGCCCCAGCGCGGATGGCCCGCACCAGCAGAACGTCGTCAGCATACGAAGTAAGCATCACTACCTTGACGCCCGGAAAGCGCTCGGTAATCTGGCGCGTTGCCTCAAGACCGCCCTCGCCCGGCATACGGATATCCATCAACACTACATCGGGCCGCAAGCGCTCAATCAGCTGTACCGCTTCGTGAGCGGTGCCAGCCTCACCCGCCACCTCCATATTAGGCTGGTCGTTGATAAGCGTCATCAACCCGAGCCGGACAATGGCGTGATCATCCACCAGCACAACGCGTATCTTGTAAGTCATTCCTCATCGCTCCATGGCACCTCAAGGCGAACGGTGGTGCCTTTGCCATTGGCGCTTGTGATATCAATCTGGCCGCCGAGCAAACGCGCCCGGTCACGCATATTGCGCAGGCCGTATCCGGGTACGGCCTCGGGGTTGAGACCTTGACCGTTGTCGTGAAGTGTCAGACATAATTGCTCGTCAACACGGCGGGCCGAGAGCACCACCTGAGTGGCGTGTGCATGCCGGGCCACATTGGAGAAGGCTTCATGGACGATTGCCAGCACGTGGTCAATGCGCATCGGCGAGAGGGATTCATCGGCGGGTAGATCAAGTTCAAGTGTGATGGTCATAAGCGAGCTGAAGCGTGGGTCGCGGGCCAGTGCGCTTAATGCGGCCGCGAGCGGTTTGTCAGAGGGCACTGCGTGTAGCTCTTTCAGGTTGCGGCGTAAATCACTGATGGCATCGTTGAGCACCACCACCGCTTTTTCAAGCCGCTGAGTCACGAGACTGTCGGGGGTAGCGGCGGAGAGTTTGTGAGCCGATTCTACTAACAGGCCGGCGGTATATACAGTCTGGATGGCGCCATCGTGCAATTTCCGCGCAATCCGGTCACGTTCGGTAGCCAGAATCTGCTGTTGTTCCATGGCCTCGATCATGCGTTGCGTCTCCACTTCAAAGACCTCCAGCGCGCGGATGATCGTGACGGCTAGCACTAGGCCGATCAGTGAACGGAAAATGAGCGGCGGCACACCAACCACTCGGGTAAAGGTTGTGGTGTTCAGCCAGTTGCCGGGGAAGAAATCAACCAGTGGGCCAATCAACCCACCGAAAACGGCGTAGAGGGCGAGCGTGACACCAGCTACCCGGAGCATGCGAATAATGTGCGGCACGTTGAGTGGGGCGATGTAGCGCTGTGTCTGTTCGCGCAGGCCAAAGGCGGCCAGTAGCCCGCCCGGAAAACCGATGCCGTAACGGGCAAGCGCATTGGCTGTGTGATGCCACGCGTTGAGATTCGGTGCGAGGGGCAACAGAACGAAGAAGGACACGAAGGCCCACACAAGCAGTAGCCCAGCCGGGACTCCGTGCAACCAGCGGAGGTGTCCGGCCGGCCGGAGTAGGGTCACGCCAAACTCAAATAGACAGGCAAACGAAATGGCTAAGGTGGATAACTGGATGACATTTAGGAACTGGATAATTGGCTCGCTGAGATAGGTGGCTTGCAGTGGGATAAAGAGATCGCCCCACTCATGAAAGCCGTGGGTGAGGCCGAACGCGGCCAACCAACTCAGGCTACGGGCCAGATCGAGGCGCGAGTTGCGCCGTGATTGGAAAGCGATGGCCAGCCCGAGCACAAAGAAGACCAACCCATATGCAAACAGGATTAGGTCTTGATTGACAAGGAAGAGACTGCGAACAAAATCCACGGCTTTAGAAGCCTCTCAAAATTGTAAAAGGAAAAAAGCGTTGGCGTCAAAAAAGTAGCTGAGTAAACAAACAGCAGAGGCACATACTGTCTATTTTAGATAAGGCTGATTATAACGGTATGCATAATCCAATGCGGCTCATCCATTTTCATCCCATTCCAGCAAAAAAAGTCAAGAAGCGCCCGCGCTTGTGCGGTAGAGTTGGCCCATGAAGTTTACGGCCAATGAAAAGTATGAGCAGGCGTTGGTGAGCGCACTCGTTCACATTCAAACGCATTTGGAAGCTGAACTGACGCTGGAAAATTTAGCCGCGCAGGCAGGCTTCTCGCCGCATCATTTCCACCGCATGTTTACGCAGTTTGTGGGCGAGCCGGTAAAAGAGTACATCCGCCGCCTGCGGCTGGAACGCGCGGCCTATCGGCTCAAAATCGGCGCGGATACTGTGCTGGAAATTGCGCTGGAGACCGGCTTCAAGAATCATGAATCCTTTACGCGGGCGTTTATGCGCCAGTTTGGGCTAACGCCCAGCGCCTTCCGCGAGAATTTTTTGCGCGCCACCCACACCCGCAAACGGCAACTGCAAGCCCAAGCCGCGCCGCCCGCCGCCCTCGCGCAAGCGGGCACACTTTTGCCCAACGGCGCTACGGAAATGCGCGTGCGTGTGGAACGCTTGCGGCCCGTGCTAGTGGCTTTTGTGCGGCATGTGGGCGCGTATGAAAATGTGTTGGAGCCGGGCGGCCAATTGGCCGGTTTGTGGGAAGAGTTGTTTACGTGGGGCAAGGCCACCGGCTTGGTGGGCACAGATTCGCTTTTGCTGGGCATTCCGCAAGATGACCCCAGTGTAACGGCGCCAGAGAAGCAACGCTTTGATGTGGGTGTGCAAGTGCCAGCATTTAGAAGCCCCAACGGCGGCGTGGGATGCCAAACGCTCTCCGCCGGATTGTACGCCGTGGGGCGGCATTACGGCACTTTTGAGCGGCTGGCCGAAACGTACACGCACCTTTTTGAAACGCAGATTTTGAGTGGCAAGTATGCTCTTCGTGCCGCGCCGCCGTTTGAAGTGTACGGCCACACCCGCGTTACGGATGAGCTACAGATTCACTACACCGATGTGTATTTGCCAATTGAACTTAATTCAACAACAGGAGCAATGCGATGATTGGCTTTGAACAAACCAAATGGATTGCCCGCACCCCAGAAGCGGTATTTGCCTTTATCACGGATGCGGCCAACGCGCCTAAGGCCATGCCGCAAATTAAGCACATGGAAAAGCTCACCAGCGGCTCAGTGGCGGTAGGCACGCGTTACCGTGAAACGCGCGTGGTGAATGGCAAAGAACATCAGGCCGAGTTAGAAGTGATGCGCTTTGAGCCGCCGCAGTTTTACTCCATGCGCAACTTCACTGAAGGCATTGAAACGCTTTATCACTACACCTTCACTTCGGAGCGCGGCGGCACACGTGCGCTCTTAAAGTGTGAGTTGAAGGCAGGCGGCGTAAAGAAGTTGCTGTTGCCCGTAGTGGCCGGTATCCTGAAAAAAGAAGATGGAGACCATTTGGCGCGGCTAAAGCAGGCGGTGGAAGCGGCAGACAACGGATAAAGCGCGGATAAGCGGATAAAACGGATTTGGCCCATCCGCTCGCATCCGTTTATCCGAGTCTTATCCGTTGCCAATTTTATGGCGGCGTTTCATACGAGATGCCGGGGATTTGCACAGCAATATAATACAGTGCGCCACTTGATTCTATTGTGGCGTATTGATTCTCATTGATGATGGCCCACGCGGTGGCGAGCGCTTCCCCTTGCACATACTGGCCAGCCGTTACCTCGCTCAGCTTCAGGCCGGTGGCCTCCTCCGGCCAAGTGTGCGTGGCAGTGAAGCCAGTGCCATTTAGGGGCGTGGCAGTGAGATAGCCGTTCTCTGGCACAAACGGCGTGCTGGTGGCATCCGCGCCGTTGGCCACCCGCGCCCACAGCACATCATACTGGGCGGGCGCACCCTCCACGTATTCACCCACACTTTTACTAATGGAAAGCAAGTTCACACGTAGATAGGCGGTACCCGCATCATAAATCATGCTATCCGGCTCGTAAAAATTCTCCCACCCAAAGAAGCCCGCCGAGGAAAATTCTTCCAACACCGCGCGGAGTTCAGCCTCTGTGAGCTGGCCCTCTAGCACCGTGCGGCTTCCACTCTGCCACTCCACCCACACAATCCGGCCATCGCCAAACACGCGCACTTCCGGGATGTAATTTTCGTAGAAGTTACTGGGCACCATGCCGCCTACCACGTAGGCTTCAATCACCACTGCCTCCGGTGAGGTATCCCACTCCAACGCTGGGCGCGGCGGAAGCACGCTCACGCACGCCAACATAGCTAGGCTGAGGGTGAGGAGGATATAAGCGAAGCGGCTCACACCGGTTCCACCCGCAATTCATCCACATACCACGCGCCGAGGGGCAGGGGCAGGCGTGAGCGAATTTCTAGCGAAACTACCGCACTGCCATCCGTGGGCATAAAATCCAACACAAGGCGGTGATATTTACCAAAGGGCATGGTTTGGCCGGTGAGCCAATCCGTTTCGGCCACGTTGCCGCGCGTAGTTACTACTAAGCGCACTTCACTAGCGAAGGGGTTAGTGGCGTAAGCCAGCCGGGGTTGTAAACGTTCAACCGCATCCGCCAGCACGCTAACGCTGAAACGGTGCGGGCGCAAATCTTCTAGCCCGGCCAATGATTGCCACAGCCGCACGCGGAACGGATGCCGCAAGCCGCATAACTTCCATGCGTACCCGCCTTCCGCAAACAAACGTTGGCGGTCAGCCGTGGCCACATCTCGGCTATTAATGAGCGTGGTGAGGGGTAAGCCGAACGGCCCGCTCTGGCTGGGCAAAAGCGGCTCACCGCTCACGCCCCATTCCATCAGCCAGCCAGCGGGCACGGCGCGTTCGCGCGTTTCATCCGCAAAATACGCTTTGCCTTCTTCAAAGCCGGCGTTTACTAAAAGATTGATGCCAGTGAGCGGGCGCGGCGGTTCTGGGCCGGGTGGCACAACAATGGGGTCAGCCGGTGGTGGCGGGGGCGGCGCGGCGGGCGGGCGGCTAGCGCGGATGTGTTCCACCAACACATCGCTCACACGTGTGCCCGTAATTTCAAACTTTTCCCAGCCCGTGATTTGGCCCACCGTGAAAATTGTAGCCCCCACCACGTAGGCATCTTTTTGCAGTTCAGCGTCATACCACTTTAATTGCTCGGCGTAATAACGGCCCGCGTCACGTTCAGGGCCGCGCCAGTAATCAATTAGGTCACGGCGGCCATCATGCCGGTTCCAATAATCGCCGTGGTCTTTCCAAGCGCCATCGCTCTGGCCCGCGCACACCGCGCCAATATGATCCAATCCGCACTCAGTGATGAGAAGCGGCACATCATCCAAGCCGTTGGGCGCGAGATATTGCCGATACACTTTGCGGTAGCGTAGAGTGGTAAAGCCAGTATCACCCTCGCCCGGGCCAGTGGCCGTGCCATCACAATTATTAGTTTGAAAGTTGCCGGTGAGTGACCACATGAAAGGCGAAGAATATTCATGCAGGCCGAGAAAACCGTGGTAACGCTCGCACGCATCCAGCGCCGGTAAGAAGGCCGTCCACAGTGGCAAATCGGGTGTGCCGGTGGAGAAGTTGGCGGCCACCCCCTGCAGGCCAATATCGGCCAGTAAGCGCAAACGCTCCGCTTCAAACGCGGCGTACCATGCCATGCGGCGCACTTGCACTGGGTCATTAGCCGAGCCAAAGCCCGGCTCGTTCGGCCCTTCCCAAATTTTGATGAGGGGGTTGTTTTGATACGTGCCGCGTTGCCGTTCAATTAGCGCGTGCGCCTGAGCTTGCGGGGATTGCCCACTATCCGCTAACCCGCCAATATCCACGTTTTCCACCACGCGGCCCACAATTAGCAGGTGTGGATTAAGGCTCAACATTTCTTCTGCCAAGCCGAACGGGCCAGCCAGCTTCACCACGGGGCTACCCGCTTCCACCATGCGGCGTATATCAGCAGACGGGGCAAGAGCGTGTGGGGCAAGTTTGCTGGGCATAGGTTGGGCCTCCAAGAGCGATTATACTTCGGCTTTAGTGCAAGAATTTCGCCATTCACCAGCCAACAAATTATCTCTCGCCAAGCACGCCAAGTTCGCAAAGAGTCTTGGTGGGTTTTGCGTGCTTGGCACGAGATTCCCTCAATGAAAGTCCTCCTACTTTCCAAAGCGTGCGTGGTGGGCATTTACCAGCGCAAGCTAGAAGAAATGGCCGCGCGTGGCGTGGAATTAACTGTTGCCGTGCCGCCCGAATGGCGAGATGAGCGCGGCACGCAACCTTTGGAGCGCGTACACACCAACGGCTATCAACTGGTTGAGACGTCTATCATTTTCAATGGCAACTTTCACCTACACTTTTACCCGCGCTTTGGGGCGCTAATTGAGCGCGTAAAACCAGATTTGGTGCATATTGATGAAGAGCCGTACAACTTAGCCACATGGTTAGCCCTGCGCCAAAGTTTGCAAAAGAGCGCTAAAACGTTGTTCTTTTCATGGCAAAACATCAACCGCCGCTACCCGCCGCCTTTCAGTTGGCTAGAACGGGATGTGCTCAACCGTGCGCACGGCGCGATTGCCGGCAACACCGCCGCCGCCGAAGTGTGGCGGGCCAAAGGCTACGGCGGGCCGCTGGCAGTGATTCCACAGTTTGGGGTTGATGCGGAAGTATTTAGGGAACAGGAATTAGGGATTGCGTCCGTCACCCGCCACCTGCCGCTCACCGTGGGTTACGCTGGCCGCCTTGTGCCAGAGAAGGGCGTAGATGTTTTACTACTGGCCGCCGCGCGTGTGCCGGGCGTGCAAGTGAAGATTCTCGGCGCTGGGCCGGAGCGCGGCTTACTGGAAAAATTAGTGAAGCAAACCGGCCTTACTGAGCGTGTGAGTTTTGCGCCCATGCGGCCCTCCACAGAAATGCCCAACTTTTATGCGGAGTTGGATGCGTTAGTGTTGCCCTCCCGCACACGGCCTAACTGGAAGGAGCAATTTGGCCGCGTGCTGATTGAAGCCATGGCCTGCGGTGTGCCGGTGATTGGCTCTGAGTGTGGTGAAGTTCCCAACGTGATTGCGGACAGCGGCTTGCTTTTTCCCGAAGAGAATGTGGAAGCTTTGGCCGCGCACCTCACCGCCTTGCGAGATTCTCAACCTCTGCGCGCCGAACTGGCCGCCAAAGGCCGTGCCCGCGTGCTGGCTCACTTCACCCAAGCCAGCGTGGCGGAACGCACGATAAAGTTCTATCACCAGATAATGGCGGATGGCAGATAGCCGATGGCAAATTGCTATCCGCCCTAAGCTATCTGCCATCTACTATTCGCCAATGCACATCGCCCTCAACGCCCACTTACTCTTTGGCGGCGCTTCGTATCGGAGCGCGGGCATTCATCAGTACATCTTTCACACGCTTAAGCACTTGCCCGCCGCCGCGCCAGAGTTTGCCTTCACCGTGTTTACCAACGGCCAGCCGGAAATGGCGCGCGCACAAATTTGGCCCAGCCGCTGGCCCACGCACCGGCCACTGGCCCGCATCCTGTGGGAACAACTGGCGCAACCGTTTCATCTGGCGCGTCTTCGGCCCAATCTCTTACATTCCATGGCGTTTGCTTCACCGCTGATGAGCGCCACGCCCGCCGTGGTGACGATGTATGACCTTTCCTTCCGCCTGTTTCCGGAAAAATTCCCGGCGTTTCAGCGGCTGTATCTTTCCACCCTCTCGGCCATATCTTGCCGCCGCGCGCGCCGTGTGCTTGCCATTTCTGAAAGCACCAAGCGCGATGTGGTGCGGTTGTTGAACGTGCCCGCCGCGCAAGTAGATGTAGCTTACCCCGGCGTGGAGGCGCGCTTCCGCCCACTGCCGCAGACCGAAGTGGAAGCCTTCCGCGCGCGCGCCGGCTTGCCTGAGCAATTCATTCTGTATTTGGGAACGTTAGAGCCGCGCAAAAATCTTTCTACATTAGTCTCGGCCTTCAGTCATCTCCAATCCCTAATCCCTAATCTCTGCCTTGTGTTAGCAGGTGCTAAAGGTTGGTTCTACGCAGATTTGTTCAAGCAGGTAGAATCATTAGGCTTGCGTGGCCGGGTGCATTTCCCCGGTTATGTTCCGGCTGAGGAACTGCCGCTGTGGTATAACGCTGGCGCAGTCTTTGCTTACCCATCATCGTTTGAAGGTTTTGGCCTGCCCGTGTTAGAAGCGCTGGCGTGTGGGCGGCCTGTTGTCACGTCTAATACGTCATCTTTACCAGAAGCGGCTGGTTCTGCAGCACTGAAAGTTCCGCCGCAAGACGTAGATGCGCTGACGGAGGCTTTGCACCGCGCCCTGACGGCTGGCGAAGACTTAGCGGCGCGCGGCCCGGCCCACGCCGCGCAATTCACGTGGTTGGCCACCGCGCAAGCCACCGTCGCCAGCTATCGCCGCGCTTTGGAGATGGCTGACCAGACGCAAGTAACTACTAGGCTCTAGTATCCGCGTTCTGCAAACTGTGCTCGGCTATCTATATTCTGTATTCTCACTGTGAATCGTTCACTCTGGTTACTCGTTCTCATTGATATTGCGCTCATCAACCTCGCCTTTGGCTTGGCCTATTACGCGCGCTATACCTTGCAATTGTTTGCACCAGTGTTAGATGCGTTTCAAGCGCCGTTTACGGCGTACGCCCAATTGCAAATTGGCTACACCGTGCTCATGCTGATTTTTTTGTTTGTGGCCGGTGTCTACACCCCTCAGCGCGGCGTGAGTTGGTTTGCCGAGCTATATCGCATCATCAACGCCAGCACTACCGTGGGCGTCATTGTGTTCGCCATCATCTTTCTGTCTCGCACCCTCATCTACTCTCGGTTGATGATTTTGTGGGCGATTGGGCTGACGATTGTGCTTCTAGCTTTGGCGCGGTTGGTGGAGCGGGCCGCGCGGCGTGAATTACGGCGGCGGGGCATTGGGGTAGCGCGTGTGCTGTTTGTGTGTGCCGGCGAAATGGGTCGCACCGTGGTGCTCACCATGAAGGCCCGTCGAGATTTGGGCTTTCAAATTGTAGGCTTTATTGATGATGATCCGTCTAAAGGTGAGTTGGGCCGCCTAAAAAATATGGGCGGCTTGGAGCGTGTGGAACACATCCTCAGCACTGAGCCGGTGGATGAAGTGTTGATTACGTTGCCGTGGATGTATCAACGCAAAATTGTGGCGCTGGTACGGGCTTGCCAATCTTTTGGTGTGCGCGCGCGCGTGGTGCCCGATTTGTTTCAGCTTTCCCTCAGCCGGTTGGATGTGGATGATTTGGGCGGCATTCCCATCATCGGCATCAAAGAAGTGCGCATCTCGCGCATTGGCCGCCTGTTCAAACGCGCACTGGATGTGACGTTCGCCGTGCTCGGCTTGCTCATTTCTAGCCCGCTTATGCTGTTAGCCGCGCTGGCCATTAAGCTGGATTCACCCGGCTCGGTGTTCTTCCGGCAAACGCGTGTGGGTGAGCATGGTAAATTATTTACGGTGTACAAGTTCCGCTCTATGCGTGAGAGCGCGGAAGAAGAATTGGGGCAACTTTTAGCGTTTAATGAAGCCAGTGGCCCACTCTTCAAAATGAAAGATGACCCGCGCCGCACCCGTGTTGGCACCATCTTGCGCACCACCAGTTTGGATGAACTGCCGCAGTTCTTCAATATTTTGCGCGGTGATATGAGTTTGGTGGGGCCGCGTCCGGGCCTGCCCTCAGAAGTGGAGCAATATCAGCCGTGGCACCGCCAACGTTTAGAAGTGCAACCCGGCCTCAGCGGCTTGTGGCAAGTTTCGGGCCGCAGTGATTTGACGTTTGATGAGATGTGCTTGCTAGATATTTACTACATTGAAAATTGGTCGCTGGCATTAGATTTCGTCGTCATGTTTCGCACCATTCCGCGGGTGCTGTTCGGGAGTGGAGCGTACTAATTCTCCAATTCTCAGCTTCTCATTATTGAGAACTAGAGAATTGGAGAATTGGAGAAGGTTATGCCCTTAGATATTTTAGTTGGCGCTCAATGGGGTGATGAAGGCAAAGGCCGCATTACGGATTTGTTGGCCGAAGACGCGCAAATCGTTGCTCGCTATTCGGGCGGCGATAATGCCGGTCACACTGTCACTGTGGGCGCACAACTCTACAAATTGCATTTGCTTCCCAGCGGCGTAATTCAGCCCCGGGTGATAAGCGTGCTAGGCAACGGCATGGTGATAAACCCAGCACGCTTGCTGGCCGAGATGGAAAAGTTACAGTCATCGGGCGTAGATGTTTCTCCCACCCGCATCAAAATCTCGCACGCCGCGCACCTCATCACGCCCGCACATATTGCGCTGGATAAAGCTGAAGAAGCCGCGCGTGCTGAAGGCAAAATTGGCACCACCGGCCGTGGCATTGGCCCAGCTTACACCGATAAAATTGCGCGGCACGGCTTACGCGCCGAACTGCTTCTTAATCCAGAACAATTAGGAGATGCGGTGCATGAGCACATCCGCCAAACCAACCGCACTTTGGAAAATATCTACGCCGCGCCGCCGCTAGACGCCAGCCTCCTCGCCGCTGAATTTGCCGCGCACGCCCAACGCCTCGCGCCCTACATTACCGATACGGCGCTGTACTTACATCAACAATTGCAAGCGGGTGCGCGCGTTATTGCCGAAGGTGCGCAAGGCACGCTGTTAGATATTGATCATGGCACTTATCCATTTGTCACCAGCTCCTCGCCCAGCGCGGGCGGCGTGTTTCTTCACGAGGGCCCAGATGGTTTTCCGCGAGATGGCCTGACCGCGGTCGCTGAGGAAAAGCGCGCTGCCGGTGCGCGCGCGCACGAGCTTGGGCCGCGCGGACCCGAGGTAGGTCTCGATCGCGCGCTTC
>JAEURM010000379.1:276-613 GCA_016789245.1 Anaerolineales bacterium | reverse complement strand
CTCTTCTGGGGCGGGCTGCCGATGGACGAGTTCGGCGGTGGTGTGGCCCCGGCCGCGCCGAAGTCCTTCCCCGAGCTCCTGCCCAACATCAACCTCCTGGGCGAGGACGCGACGCTGCGCGTGACCCCGAAGGACCTCCTCGTCATCGTCAGCTCGCTGGTCGTGATGGCGGCGCTCTTCTGGTTCGTGAACCGGACCAAGCTCGGCAAGGCCATGCGCGCCACCGCGCAGAACCCGGTCGCCGCGCGCCTCATGGGCATCGACGTCGACAAGGTCATCGGCGCAACGTTCTTGATCGGCGGCGCGCTGGCCGGCTTCGCGGCCGTCATCTACTCGC
>JAEURM010000379.1:0-266 GCA_016789245.1 Anaerolineales bacterium | reverse complement strand
CTACCAGAACGGCCTCTACGCGTTCACGGCCGCGGTGTTGGGCGGCATCGGCAACATCCGCGGGGCCGTCCTCGGCGGGCTCGTCATCGGCCTCCTGCGGGCGTTTTCGGACCAGTTCATCGGCGCCCAGTGGCAGCCGGCGATCCTCTTCGGCACGCTGATCCTCATCCTCGTCTTCCGGCCGACCGGGCTCCTCGGGTCGACCGCGCGGGAGAAGGTATGACCGCCACCGCCACCGCACGCCGCCCGGTCGCGCCGAAGCCGCT
>JAEURM010000378.1 GCA_016789245.1 Anaerolineales bacterium | reverse complement strand
GGGGCGGCGGTCCCGGCTGAAGCGGATTACACCACCACGCACACCCTCAACCGCGTCGCCCGGATCATGGGCGCGGCGCACGGCGGCCAGGTCTTGCTCTCGGCCGAGACCGCGCAGCTGACGCGGGGCGATCTGCCCGGCGAAGTGAGCCTGCGCGACCTGGCCGAGCACCGCATGAAGGGCCTGGCGCAGCTGGAGCACCTCTTCCAGCTCGCCGCGCCGGATCTGCCCGCGGACTTCCCGCCGCTGGGCACCCGGATCGCCACCCCCAACAACCTGCCCACGCCCGTCACCAGCTTCATCGGCCGCGAGACCGAGATCGCCGAGATCCAACAGCGCCTGACGGCGGCGCGGCTCTTGACGTTGACCGGCTCGGGCGGCACCGGCAAGACGCGGCTCTCGCTGCAGGCCGCCGGCGCGGTCCTGTCCGAGTATCCGGATGGGGTGTGGCTGGCCGAACTCGCGCCCTTAACGGACCCGGCCATGATCCCGTCCGCGCTGTTGACGATCCTTGAACTGCGCGAGCAGCCGGGCCGCCTGCCCCAGGCGCAGATCATTGATTACCTGCGCGCCAAGCGCGTGCTGCTCATTCTCGACAACTGTGAGCACCTGATCGCGGCCTGCGCCCGGCTG
>JAEURM010000377.1 GCA_016789245.1 Anaerolineales bacterium | reverse complement strand
GCCGTAATGAAGCACAGAGCCAAGGTCAAAGGGATAAAAATTTTCCAGCCGAGTGCCATCAAACGGTCATAACGGATGCGGGGCCAAGTAGCACGCACCCAAATCATCACAAATAAAATCAAAAAGACTTTGATGAATAAATAAATCGGACCTAAAAACCAATAAGTATCTACGCTGAAAATGCCATTGAACCAATTGGTCATAAACCATGGCTCACGATAACCACCTAAGAATAATGTGGCGGTAATCATAGACATGACAATCATCTTTTGATATTCAGCCATAAAGAATAAAGCGAATTTCATACCAGAATACTCGGCGTGATACCCTGCGGTTAATTCTTGTTCGGCTTCGGGCATATCAAACGGCGCGCGGTTGACTTCTGCTAACACCACAATAAAGAAAACTATTAAGCCAACAGGCTGAACCACTGCGAACCACATATTTCTTTGCGCTTCGACAATTTCGTTCAAACTCATTGAGTTGCCAAGCAAAATCACAAACACAAAACAAAAACCAAGCGCGAGTTCATACGAAATCATTTGCGCTGATGAACGAATACCGCCCAACATCGCATATTTATTATTGCTCGACCATCCTGCCAACACAATGCCATACACTGCAATTGAAGCAA
>JAEURM010000376.1 GCA_016789245.1 Anaerolineales bacterium | reverse complement strand
GCCGGCGTCGGCGATTCGAACAGCACCGGCAGGCGCTGCAGCTCGTGCAAGGCCACGTCGAAAGTCGAGCGCTCGCGTTCCTGCAGCCGACGTTCGGCCGAGGGCGTCAGCAGCGTCAGCAGCGCGGTCTCACCGTTGTGGTCGAGGAAGGCCGTCGCGCGCAGGTCGACTTTCTCGGGCGGCCGGCCGACGCGCACCCGCAGCGGGATGTCGCGTAGTTGCGCGCTCTCGCCGGGCTGCAGATCGTGCAGTTGCTTGACGGCGTCGGGCGCGGCCACGACTTCGGCCAGCGATTGCTCGGCGACTTCCTCGCGCGTCCAGCCGGTGAGGGCGGCGGCGCGGGCGTTGCTGGCCACAAACAGCCCGGATTTCGGCTGGATGATGAAGGCCGCGTTGGGCATCTGCTCGAGCACGTGCTGGAAGCGCGCGTCGTTGACGGCCTTGCCCGTGAGCAGGTTCCGGAAGCGATCGAGGGCGGGAAGCGGCGACGTCATGCGAGTGGCTCAAGCAGGCGCGAGAATGTGGGGCGCTCGAAGATTGAGCGCCCCGGTATTGTAGCGTTTGCGGCTCAGGCCACAACTGGCACGCCGGCCGGACGATGCCGCAGGTTGGCCGGCAGGATGCCGAGCATGTTTC
>JAEURM010000375.1 GCA_016789245.1 Anaerolineales bacterium | reverse complement strand
AAGAGATATTTGTGTTCGCCCTTGCTACGCCAATACCACCATTCCAGCACGATGCTGAAGAAAAAGACGGCGAAGGCAATCGTCGCAATGGTAGATTCGGTTTTATCCATGAGTCCCCAAAATGTATTTTCACGAAAACTTCAGCGGTTGACGACGTCGCATTGTAAGCCCAATTTTATGCGCGCTCAAACAACCGCGCGCCATTGATTCTCTGGTAGGGCTGAATCACAATGACGGCTATGACCAACACGATTTCGGTTCGCAATGTCAGCAAATATTTTGGCGACTTTATGGCGGTGAATGATTTGTCGCTGGAAGTCGCGCCGGGTTCGATCTTTGGCTTGCTGGGGCCAAACGGCGCGGGCAAAACGACGACGATTCGGATGATTGTCAACATCACGGTGCCAGACAAAGGCGAGGTCTTGTTATTCGGCGAAAAGATGAGCGCGAAGTTGCAGGAACGCGTCGGCTACTTGCCCGAAGATCGCGGGTTATACAAAAAAATGCCCGTCGGCGAGCAGCTATTATTTTTTGCGACGCTGAAGGGCGTGCCAAAAGTAAAGGCCAGCAAACTGATTGATGAATGGCTCGAACGAATGGCGATGACGGAATGGAAAGCGAAGAAATGGGAAGAGCTT
>JAEURM010000374.1 GCA_016789245.1 Anaerolineales bacterium | reverse complement strand
CCTTGCTGAAGGTGGTGGAGAAAGAGCCTTTGCCCAGCGGCGCAACTTTGGCCGCGGCGTAATTTTTTTGGGGACACGGAAGGTTAAATACAACATCGGACAGCCTTTGCAAAAGCTGTCCGATGTAAAAAAATCCGTGTCACTCCGTGTTTACCTGCCACCTTCAAGTGATTCGTGTTCCACCCTCTTCTTCCGGCCCACGGCTTACAATTTTCTTGGTGCGTTTTTCCACCTCCCGCCGCTCCAGCAAAACGCGGCGGTGGCAGGTGAGGCACTCTAACCCAATATCCGCGCCGAGGCGCACCACTTGCCACTCATAGCCGCCGCACGGGTGCGGCTTCCGCAAGCGCAGTACATCACCAAGCCGAAAATCAATGATAGGGGGAGGCATAACGTTCCAAAATTATAAACCCAATAGCTTGCTATAATTTTTCCACTAAAGGTGCTCCATGTTTTTTGATTTAGACTCACCCACCATTATCGCCCGCATCCTTACACTGATCATTGCCTTCACCGTTCACGAATTAGCCCATGCCTTTACGGCTGATCAGCTAGGTGACCCAACTGCTCGCAATTTAGGCCGATTGACGCTCAACCCACTCGCTCACTTAGACCCCATTGGCTCATTGATGTTGTTGATAGCTGGT
>JAEURM010000373.1 GCA_016789245.1 Anaerolineales bacterium | reverse complement strand
CGTTGGTGCATAAAGCCATTGGCGATCAACTTGTGAGCGTGTTCGTGGATACCGGCCTGCTTCGGCACAAGGAAGGTGAACAGGTCGCATCCGCATTGCGCGATGGATTGGGCGTGGAGCTAATTACCGTCGAAGCCAGCGATGATTACTTGGCTGCTTTGAAAGGCATTACCGACCCTGAGCAAAAGCGAAAGATCGTCGGCGAAAAATTCATCCGCATTTTTGAGAGGGAAGCAAAAAATGTGGGCACTCCAAAATTTTTGGTGCAAGGAACGATCTATCCCGACGTGGTTGAATCGTCCGCGCCGGACCGCAACAAAGCCGACAAAATTAAAACGCATCACAACGTGGGCGGGCTTCCAAAAGACATGAAGTTTGAACTTGTGGAACCATTACGGTATTTATTCAAGGACGAAGTTCGTTTGGTGGGAGAAGCGCTTGGGCTGAGCGAAAGCCTGGTTTGGCGGCAGCCATTCCCGGGTCCCGGCCTGACCGTGCGCTGTCTCGGGGAGTGTACACCGGAGCGTGTATCCCGTTTGCGGGCGGCGGATTTCATCCTGCAAGAGGAATTATCCAAGGAAGGCTTTTTGGGAAAAGGCGCAAAGACATCACAAGCCTTCATGGTTTTGTTGCCGGTGAAATCAGTGGGTG
>JAEURM010000372.1 GCA_016789245.1 Anaerolineales bacterium | reverse complement strand
AGGATTTTTTAGTGAGTCAACTTTATTTATTAACCATTTCCTGGACTTGCTCAATATACGCGAGACTTTGATGTCGGAAGTAGGTGTTGTACAACTCGGCGTAATGGCCGTTTTGTTTGAGCAGCCCATCGTGGCTGCCTTCCTCGATGATCGTTCCTTTTTGCATGACGACGATCCGATCAGCGGCTTTGACGGTGGACAGGCGATGAGCGATCAAAATGCTGGTCGAATTTTTCAGGATGAGATTTAACGCCTGTTGGATTTGCCATTCGGTGAACGGATCCACGCTGGCGGTGGCTTCATCCAAAATGAAGATGGCGGGGTTTTGCACCAGCACCCGCATCAACGCCACCAGTTGACGCTGTCCCATCGATAAGCGATTACCCCGTTCGCCCACTTCGGTGTGCAGGCCTTCGGGTAAAGTCTCCAGCCATTCGCCGTCGCCGATCTTTCGGGCGAGTTTGAGCATCTCTTCTTCCGGGACGCCGGGTGCGGCATAGCGAATGTTTTCCGCAACGGTTCCCGAAAACAGAAACGGCACCTGTGAGACGATTCCCAATTGACGCCGGTATTGACTCAAATCCAACGTGCGAATATCACGCCCGTCGATCATCAAATTCCCCTGTTGAAATTCGTAGAAACGTGCGATCAATTTTGCAATGGATGAT
>JAEURM010000371.1 GCA_016789245.1 Anaerolineales bacterium | reverse complement strand
TCGGCTTGTGCGAGCCCACCGGGCTCACGCTTTCGTTCTTGAAGTAAATGTGGGCCGGGGTGTCGAGCATCTGCTCGAGACGGATCGCGCGCACCAACGGCGTCGGGCGCCAGAGGCGATAGATCTCTCGGATGGGCTCCGGGATCTCGATGTACCGATCAGTGCTGACCTCTTGCATGATCAGGCTCATCGGGAAAAGGACCGAGAGGAAGTCTGGCGTGACCGGCTCCAGCGTTCCCGGATGCAGCACGGGCGTCAGAGGCACGGGCATATCGGCATTGATGTTGTACCAGGCCTTGGGGAGTTGGCTTTCGTCGAGCAGGAATTTGTGTTGCGACATGGATAGCGGCTCCAGAAGCGGGATGAGCCTATTGTACAGAAATAACTGCAGAAACGGGCATCGTCGCGGCCGACATGGCCGCCACCCAGTCCCCAGTGCAGTTTGTTCCATGGAACACGCGGTCAATCCGCACGCCACTCCCCCCTCAGCGCGGTGCCGATCGGCGTTGAGCCAGAGTGTCAAAGGTATAATCAGGCCAACTTCTACGGGAGACCGAAACCCCATGTCGACGCTCAAGGCAGATGTCCTCAACGCAATCGCAGGCGGGTCCCACGGCGCCCCATTTGATGTGCTCGGCATGCATATCGCCCCAGAGCCCCACAAAGGCCT
>JAEURM010000370.1 GCA_016789245.1 Anaerolineales bacterium | reverse complement strand
CACTGCCGTAGCCAAGCCGCGTTGTTGATATTTAGGTTCAGTGGCCACTAGCTCCACGTACGCCGTGCGCAAAAGCGGGCCACTGCCCACTTGCAGTTGCCGCGTCACCCACAGCGCGTGGCTAACAAGCCCGTTTTCAAAGTAGCCCAGCATATGCGTGGCGTTGATGAACGTTGCAAACAGTTCGGCTAAATCTTCTTCATAGGCGCGGTTGCACAGCGCAATAATTTCTTGCCGCAGTGCGGGCGTTAGCTGGTGGCTGGGGGTGGTTTGGAGGGTGAGCGTCATTGCGAACGAGCACAGCGAGTGAAGCAATCTCCGAGAGTAATGGCTACTCAAAAATTGGGGGGACTGCTTTGGCGCAAAAGCGCCTCGCAGGGGTATTTTGTTGTGATGTTGCTAGAAACAGATATGGATCAAGACACTACGTTTCTTAATAACTCATGACGCACGTCACAAATATAACTAAGAAGTGAAATCGCCTTAAAACCATTTGCTTTTGTCCCATAATCAGCTAATTCACCATGAAGAATTTGATGTCGGTTTAGGGTGCCTACGGGATAATCATCCCTTCTTCTTTCGGCAGGGTCAGCTGTCAAAGGCAAATTAGTTGCTAGTGGCGATAACATTGCGGCTGTTATTGCCCCGGCACTTGTAGCATCAATAAGGCTGGC
>JAEURM010000036.1 GCA_016789245.1 Anaerolineales bacterium | reverse complement strand
CTTCCGCACACGGGCCTCGCGGCTGGCTGTCCGAAAATCCCCTTCGGCTTTAGCCACCCACTCACGCGTGAGAGCGTGCATACAAAACTTTACCTTTGGTCACAACCTCTTGCAGAAAAAAATCGCCCAAATCCAAGCGTTCTGCTAGCTGTTGCGGGGTGCGAACCAACACATCTAACCCAAAACGATAATTGAGAGCGCGGGCAATTTGGGCCGCTTGCTCACGGTTGCGCAACGGGGTTTCCATGATTACCAGCAAATCCACATCACTGCCAACATGGGGCTTGCCATAGGCATAAGAACCAAACAGGATGATCTTCTCGGGTTGGAATTTTTGAGCAATTTGCCAAACAACACCCCGAATAACACGCAAAGAAATACGCCGGAGCGTATTAGTTCTTGCGCGCTGATGAGCAATTGTTCGCGTGACCATGAAAAGATTATAGTTCAGATTTTATCCGGCTCACTCCCACGCCGCCTCTAGCGTGCCGGATTCATCTTTCCAGAAAGGTGCCCACGCCAGCGCCACCAGTTGCACGCTGATGTTGGTTTTCTTCGGCTTGATGGTTAGCGTTTCCAGCACTTCAGTTTGCGCGTCACTGCTGGCGGCCAATGCTTCGCTTTCTGTTTTGAACTGTTCTTCTAATTGCGCCAACTGTTGTTGCAAAGCGGCCACCTTTTCTTTGGCGCGGCCCACATCACCGCCCTCTTGCATGGCACGGCCTACGCCCTTGGCCGCACTGCTGGCCTTACCTAACGCTGAACCTTTGCGGCCCACAAACGCGCTGAGCAGAGTTGCGCCCACAGAAACGACCGTGCTGAATTGCGCTTGCTTGGCCTGCGCTTCCTGCGCTTCTACGGCTTGCTCGGCTTTGCGGATACGTTCCTGAAGCGTGGCCAGTTTGGGCGCGTACTTGGCGCGTAATTTTTCCACGGCGGCGTCACGGCCCTCGCGCGCCGTTTGGCTCACGCGCACGCGGAAATCACGCTCGCTCTCATCTACGTTAGAAACCAAGCCTCTACCCGCGCTCTTGAACAGTTCCAACTTTTGCGCGCCGTACAAGTAGCTCACAAAATCTTTGCTCCACGCCGCGTAATTTTTGGCCTTAGCGCCTGCGGCGGGCATTTCACCAAATTGTGCGCCGTCCGCTGGTTGTTTCTCCAAATCACTCACGGCCACGCTGGCCTCGCGCGCCGCTTCCCAATTCACCGGCACGGCGGCCTCCGTGATGGAGGTGAGCGCCGTCACGTCGCGCGTCACATCCACGCGCGTTTTACTATCGGCAAAATTTACTTTGGCCGCGCCCAGCACAAACGGCTGGTACACCAACGTGGCGCTCTTACTGCCGCGCGCCGGAATAAAAAATTGCGGCACTTCCGGCGGCAAAGATGGCCGCGCTGTTTGACTGTTCACCGATGACTGAACTACTGTGGGCGCGGCCACCGGTTGCGGCGCGGCGGGCGGCGTCACTGCCGGTGCGGCGCGGCGTTCATCCATTAATTGCTTTATCTGCTGACGCGTGAGCGGGCCGCGCAAATAACTCATCACCCAGCGCGTGGTAAAGATGGTGGGTGCATCATCATGTACGTTATTCATCAGGAACACGCGGTTGCCGAGGCCGGCCAAAATTTCTTCCATCCGGCCTCTATCAAACCCCGCGCCGGTGGAGGTGGCCGCGCCCTCCAAACCATCTAAAACTCTTTGCTTATCTCTATCCGTTTGCAGGCGGCCAATAAACCACGTGCCCGTGTTGGAAAGACCTTTGTAATCTAAATCCACTGGGTTTTGGGTGGCCAGCACCACGCCCAAGCCAAAGGCCCGCGCTTGTTTGAGCAAGGTGAGCAAGGGCAATTTGCTGGGCGGGTTGGCGGTGGGCGGGAAGTAGCCAAAAATTTCATCCATATACAAAACGGCCCGCAGAGAAGTAGTGCCGCTTTGCCCACGCACCCAGCCCAGCACTTGGTTGAGCAGAAGTGAAACAAAGAACATCCGCTCGGAATCATTCAGATGAGCAATGGAGAAAATGGCGTGGCGCGGTTTGCCGTTTACGCCGTAAAGCATATTTTGAATATCTAGTGCCTCACCCTCCAGCCACGCGCTAAAGCCCGGTGCGGCCAGTAAATTATTCAGTGCCATCACCAAACTAAACCGGTCTTTGCCGGGATAAAAAGATTCCAAATCCAGCACGCCTACTTTGGTGATGGGCGGATTTTGAATCAGGCCAATCAAATTGGCCAAATCCATATCTTTGCCCTGCCGCCACTGGCTATCAATTAAGTTCGCCAGCAAAATATGTTCGCGGCTTTGCAATGGGTCGGCCTGAATATTAAGCAAGCCCAGCAAACTCGTCACCGTAGTGTTGATGCGCTCGCGCAAAAGCTCGCCATCTTCCAGCACGGCTTGGCCGGGCGCGGCAAAAGATTTGAGAATGGAGACGGGCAGGCCAGCGCTGGAGCCGGGCGTGTAAACCATGATTTCCGCCGCGTCGCGCAATCTCTGAATGCGGCCCCCATCCTGCCCCCAATCGCCCAAGCCTTTCTTCCACAATTCGGCTTGCGCGTTCGCAAACTCAGGCACGCCCAAGCCTTTTTTGGCCGCGTCCTCGGCGTTTACCCACGGCGCAAAATCATCGCCGCGCAATTGCGGGAAGGTGAGCAGGAGGTTGGGCAAATCGCCTTTCGGGTCAATGATGATGGCGGGCACGCCGTCAATGGCGGCTTCTTCTAGCAAAGCCAAGCATAAGCCGGTTTTGCCACTGCCCGTCATGCCCACGCATACGGCGTGCGTCACCAAATCTTTAGAGTCATATAATAGCAAAGCATCTTTAGCCTGCTTCGCCGCCAAATCATATTCTTTGCCTAAATAAAACGCGCCAAGTTTTTCGTAATCGGAGGTGGAGGGGGGCATAGGACTCTTAATTAGTGATTGCTGAATTGTGATTGGGTGATTCTACATTTATAGGAGCTATTCTAAAACAAGAGTGGTAATGCCGTTAGCACAAGAAATACGGCAATTCCCATCGCCACAAAGGCCTTAATAATGGCTCGTCGTGTGCCAGTCGGAAGTTCACGGGCATGATTGGGTATGATGGCAAAGCCTTTTTCGTTACGGGCTTTTACATGACTACCTTTGCCTTGAATAATCTCGCAATCATTTCGTTTGGCATAAGCAATAAACTCACGGCTAGTACGCAGTGAGTTCACATCATCTTTCTTGCCCATACGCTACTCACCCTCAGTGGCTGTGCCACCCGCCACTGAGCCACCATAGCTTTCTACTAACTCAATCAGTTGGTCAGTAAACGCTTCTGCGTGAGTTTTATCCGGCAGAGTGATAAAAAACTGCAACTCCGCCGTTTGCACACGGGCGCGTTTTGGGGCTTTAGTTGAGACGACGTAAACGGGCGCGCTTTCTTTGATGCGTCGCGGCTTAACTGAATTAGCTTTCGCTTTAGGCATCGTATCCCTCCAAAATTGGCTTGTGGGAATTATACGCGGGGTTGTGCCCCTACCCAGCCTCCCCCGTCGCGCAGTTCGCGCAGGCTGAAGCCCTTGCTGAGAACATGAAAGCCCCTTGCGGGGCTGAGGCGTTAGAGCCCGAAGGGCTTCCACGAACTAAGGGAGGGCTTTAGCCCGACCAAATGCCGCCTAGAGCTTAACAAAAAAAAGCTGACGAACGTTACAACATCCGTCAGCTTTAAGCTAAAAATTTACCGCCGCTTGCGCTTGCGTTTGCCGCCGCCACCAGCCGGCTCGGCTTCACCATCCGCCTCAGTTTGGGCGGGTGCGCCGTTGGTGGCTGGCGCGCTGGCCGCTTGCGGCGCATTAGCTTGTTGCGCGGCGCGGGCGGGCGCTTGGGCGGGTTGTGGCACCTCCAAGCGCGGGCGCAGTTGCAGGGCGCGGCCCACCACCCCAGCGCGGATATTGGCCAACAAATCATGCCACATCTCCGTAGCTTTGGTTTTGTACGCCACCAGCGGGTCACGCTGGGCATAGGCTTCCAAGCCAATGCTGGTGCGCAGGGCTTCCATAGAGGTGAGATATTCCACCCACAAGCCGCCAATAGTTTGCAACATCAACTGCCGATAGACGTTGGTGTTGGCCTTGCGGCCCAATTCTTCCGGCGTCTCAGTAGTAGGTGCGTTAGCCAACACACGGGCGCGGTGTTCTGTTTGCCCAAACAGCCGCGTTAGGGCTTGCGTGGCTTCGCGCAAATGGGCCAGCACTTCTTCCTTCAAATCCTTCACGTCCCAATCGCTCACCATATCACCGGCCAAGTAGGCGTAGTTTAGGCGTTGGAAAGAAAATTCGGTGCGCTTGTGTGTTTTCTGGTCAAAGGCCACCGCGCGGCCAAACATCATCGCCCACAGCGCGCGCTTCAGTTGCGTGGGCGTGGCGTTCTCCGCTAGGTTAGATTTCACCTCGCGCTCCACATCCGCCAGTACGCGCTCCGTTTTGGCCGCAAACGTTTTCTCCGCCGCCTCAATCAACTGTTGGCGTTGCGTGTTCCAATCTTCGGCCACCGCACTCTTGTTGTTGAGATTCAGTTGCGCACCCAAGCGCCGCTCAATGGTGGCCACCAATGCGGCGCGCGCGCGGGCGTTCACAGAATTTTCCGCCCACTCCCCAAGCCGCCGCTTGAAATCACGCACGTCAAATTCCCGGATATCGTTCGTAGTGGGCTGAATGTTCAGCCCTAGCACTTCGGTCACCAAACGGTACGCGGCCCGCGCATCAATGGGTTTGTTAGTTTCCTCGGCCTCGTTCTCCAAGCCCTCCAGCGCATCCTCAGCCGCGCGGCGGCGCTCTTTAATTTGAGACTCCAAACGCTCCTCGGCCCGGTCAATGGCCGTTTCCACCGCTTCTAGTTGATGCGTGCGCTCGACTCTGAGCGCATCGCGGGCCAATTCAACCAGCGCGGCTTTCTTATCCGTTTCGCCCTCTACTTCCCGCAATAGCACCGTTTGGGTATACGTGGGATAAATCTCTTCGCCGCCCATGCCATCATTCAGCACGATGGGCGGCTGAATCTCATCCAACCACGCAAACAGTTTCCACCGGTCTACCTCAGCGGCATTGAGCTCCACGCGGCGTTCCACTTCTGCCAACAACATTTCATCAAAGTCATCGGTCAAATCGTCTTTGATGAACACGCGGTCCCGTTGCGTGTAAATGGCGTTGCGCTGAGAGTTAAGCACATCATCATATTCCAGCAAGTGCTTGCGGATATCAAAGTTCGCGCCTTCCACCCGCGTCTGCGAGCCTTCAATGGTGCGGTTCACAATACCGGCCGCAATCGGCACGCTATCGTCAATCTTCAGGCGTTGCATCAAATCACTCACGCCTTGGCCGCCAAAGCGCCGCATCAACTCATCACCCAGTGAGAGGAAGAATTGTGAGGAGCCGGGGTCACCTTGCCGCGCCGCGCGCCCGCGCAACTGGTTATCAATCCGCCGCGCTTCGTGCCGCTCACTGCCAATCACGTGCAAGCCGCCCACCTCACGCACCTTCACCGCATCTTCCATCATCTGCAAAAACAGGCGGCACTCACCTTCATACAAACCCCACTCCGCTTCCGGAATGGCGCGCAATTTGGTTTGCCGCTCCAAGTTCGTCAAATCATAGGGGTCTTCCTCACCGGCCTTCTTCAACACGCGGTTTACATTGGTAATCACTTCTTCCGCCATCTCGCCGCCCAGCTTAATATCTACGCCGCGGCCCGCCATGTTGGTGGCAATGGTAACGGCCCCCAGTGCGCCCGCATCGGCAATGATGAGGGATTCTTCGTCGTGCTTCTTCGCGTTAAGCACGTTGTGTTTTATACCGGCTTGCAGAACTTTGGCGAGCTTCTCGGTTGAGTCGGCGGGCGCTTCCAAAATTCGCACTAAAGCGCGCAGGTTGTCTTCACCTGCCGGGTTGGTGCTCAATTCGTAATCGCGCAACATCTTGCCCAAATCGTTGCGGCTGAGTTTATCCATCGGCGCTTCTAACGGGTCTAGGTCCGCCACCTGCATGCCGTCTTCTTCTTTATTGTGCTTCCGGAAGTACGCGTCTCGGATGAGCAAAATCATCGTCAGGCGTTGCAAAGCTTCCGCACGCAGACGCTCCGAAACATGCTCAGACATTTCCACCGAGGTGGTGCCGATGAGCAACGGCTGGCCGAACAAGTGCCGCCGCAAAACTTCGCGCGTTACCGCCCGCAGTTTAGATTCCTCGGTGCGGTACACCAAATCCGGATAATCTTTGCGCCGCCAAAATATCGCCTTCTTCTCCGCGTCATTCTTCTTGGCAAAGTACGTAAACTTCTGGCCGTCCTCTTTTAATTCCGCTTCCACCAACGTGGAATCGGGCCGTGTGGCCATGTATTCCAAGTGCGGCGGCACGGCCACCACCGTCAGTTTGTAAATGCGCTCAAATTCTTCGGCCTCGGTCAGCGCCGTGCCCGTCATGCCCGCCAGTTTTTGGTACAAGCGGAAGTAGTTTTGCAAAGTGATGGTGGCGTAGGTGACGTTTTCTTGTTGAACCGGAACGCCTTCCTTGGCCTCCACGGCTTGGTGCAAGCCATCGCTCCAGCGGCGGCCGGCCATCATGCGGCCCGTGAACTCATCAATGATGATGACTTTGCCCGCCTGCACTAAATAATCTTTGTTGCGCTTGAACAGATACTCAGCGCGCAAGGCTTGTTCAATGTGGCCCAGCAAACGCGCTTGGTCAGGTGCCATTTCCTCAGGGCGGTCTGGGTCACGCAACGGTTGGCCAAGGAGTTTTTCAATCGCCACCTCGCCGCTTTCAGTTAGAGAAATGCCCCGGTTGCGCTCATCAATTTCGTAATGCTCGGGCTTCAGGCCTTTCACCACGCGCGCACAGCGGATGTATTCCTCCGGTGCTTCATTAGATGGGCCAGAGATGATGAGAGGCGTACGCGCCTCGTCAATCAAAATGTTGTCCACTTCGTCCACAATGGCATAGTAGCGCTCACGCTGAACGCGGGCCTCCAGCGTGTACGTCATGTTATCGCGCAGGTAGTCAAAGCCAAATTCGTTGTTGGTGCCGTATGTTATATCGGCCGCGTAGGCTTCTTTGCGGGGAACAAGGCGGAGTTGGTGTTGGTCTTCTTGCGTAGATTCTTTGGCCGGATCATAAATAAACGCCATCTGGCCGTTTTCCGTGCGGTGCGCTTCTTGCAGAACACCCACGCTCAAACCCAACAAGTTGTAAATCGGCCCCATCCAGCGTGCATCGCGGCGGGCCAAATAATCATTCACCGTAACCAAATGGACGCCGCGCCCTAACAAGGCGTTAAGGTAAATGGGCAGGGTGGAGACCATTGTCTTCCCTTCGCCCGTGCGCATCTCGGCAATGCGGCCTTCGTTCAGCACCATGCCGCCAATTAATTGCACATCATACGGCCGCAAGCCCAGCGTGCGCATGGCGGCCTCACGCACGGTGGCAAAGGCTTCGGGCAAAATTGCTTGCAGAAAATCTTGCTCTTCGGCGCGGCGCTCCGCCTCATCCGTGAGGTTTTGGGTGGCTTCGGCCAGTCGCTGGCGGAACTCGGCGGTTTTGGCCGTCAGTTCGGCATCGCTCAGCACCGTAAACTGCGGCTCCAGCGCATTAATTTCCGCTACCGTTTTGGAATAGCGTTCAATGTCCTTTTTATTTGGGTCACCAGAAAGGAACTTGAGAAAATTCTTAAACATGGAAGCTTTCTATTTGCGTGCTCAAACCGTTTCGGTTGAAGCGGCGAAAATTGCCGCCGGAAACCGGCCCGGCTTAGATTCTGTCAATTAAGCGCGAGGATTATAGCATGGGGGTTGGAGCAAAAATGGTAATAGATGAATGAAAACGCGTAGAGCCGCGCTGTCGCGCGGCTCTACGCCAGTGCACCAAGTTTTCACCAAATTTTTTCACCCACCTCCGCACCTAGAAACGTTAATACCCGGCCCGCCGGAATCAATCTCGCCGTTGGTCAGCGGGCCAGTCGCATCTCGGTCAGAGACGCGGTAGCGGCCCGGCGGAAATTCACCACTCTGGCTTTCACCCGGCTGAACGCTCACGTTGTAGGTTTGGCCAGTGGTGAGGTTCTCAAACGTCCATTCCCAGGTGCCCTCGCGCACTACGCCGGTTTGCGGGTCTGCCGGGCAGTTGTGCATAAGTGCGTAACGCAAAGGCTCGGTGTTGGGGCCGGGCGGTTGGCCAGTGCCACCACCACCGGCTGACCCACCATCATCGCAAAAACTACCCGTCAGTGGGCCATTGGCCGAGTTCCATGTTAATCCGCCGCCACCATCCCGCGAATTGGTAAGTGTGTACTCACCGGGCGGCAGTTCGCCGCTCTTGGTTTCGCCCGGCGCTACAGTGAATGTGCCGGATTCTGGGCCACTATAGGTAACGGTTACGTTCTCTTGGCATTGGTTGCCAATAGTGTATTGAAAATTACCACCACCGCCGCCACCAGATGAGCCGCCGCCCTCGTTGCCATTGTCATTAGTGGCATTCGGGTCTGGCGTGGGCGTACCCTCCGGGTAAACTTCTTCCACAATTGTTTCGGCTTCGGGGTTTTCTTCTAGCCACGCTTGAATTTCTTCATAGGTCAGTGCTTCAATTGGCGTGGGCGCGTCCTCCCCCACAATCTCAGAGCTTTGGCCGTTCGTGAGTTGCACTGTGCCTTGGTCATTGCTCAAGCCACACTGGCCTTCTAAGCAGGTTACGGATAAGCGGCGGGTCACCGGGTCAAACATCACGCCGAGGTAACTGCCGCGCACGGTAGCCACGCCCACCGGCGTTTCCACTTCCAATGAGCCGCCATTGAGAATCACCCACAGCTGGCCGGTGAGCAATTTCAGCCGCGTAAACGGGTCATTGGCCGTCTGCGTCAGCGCTTCCACAGTAAATTCTGTCTCCGCGCCGAGACGCACAATGGTGCCTTCCGTTAAATCTAGCCGCACTTTGCTCTCCGCGCCGGTGCTCACCCGCCCGCCCAACACCACCACATCCCCCTCGCGCGCCGCTGTGAATGATTCGCCAGCCTGCCGCATGGCTTGCACTTCATTTTTTAGTTCGCTCAATTGCGCGCTTCGTACCACCGCCGCTTCAATCTCACTGGGCAAAGTGGCAGTGCCCACGGCGGTGTTAGCGGCGGGCGCGGAGGTAGATGTAGCTGATGCAGAAGTGGGAGTGGCCGGGGCGGAAGAACACGCCGCTAGCACAAGAGCGGCCAAGAGCAACGGTAACCAGCGGCGGGCAGTGAGCATAAGCACGTCCTTTCAAAGTCATCGTGGATTGTGCCGCTATTTGGTTATGAGCGCAGTTGGGGTTGGTTTGGCTTGGTGGATAAAACTGGGACGCGGTTGAACGCAGATTTATTATCTGCGTTTATCTGCATCCTAAAAACCTACGGCACTTGTACGGCGTAATTGGCCAACGGCATTAGCACATCGCGCAAATCAAATTTATCCCACCCGTCAAAGCCCACTGCGCCCGCCGAAAACACCGTGGTGCCAATCACATACGCATCATGTTGCATTTCACGGTCATACCATGCCAGTTGGTTCACGTAGGCCTGCGGGCCATCCGCACCGTAACCTTGCGCCACCCACCAGCCACCGTATGCCATCCACGTAAACCCGTTGTTGGTGCCCGGGTCTGGGCACAAAATGGCGGGCACGTTATCAATGCCGGATTCGCTAATCACTAGTGGCAAATCAGCAATGCCCAGTTCTTGCAAATAGGTGTTGTACCAAACGCGGTACCGTAACGTCAGCGGGCCAGCCGGCACACGCAGAGGCGGCGCGCCGGGGATAATGTCATCCACATTGGTGCGCACGCCGCAGTTCAGGTTAGGCCGGTTGTATTCATGCACATGGAAGATGCCGCCACACTCATGTGCGGCTTGCAGGGCGGGCAAAAATGGCTTCATATCTGCATAGGTGTTAGGCCAGCCCACTGCAAAACCGCCCACCGCCGCCCGGAAGCCCGCATCGCGCATTTGGCAGGCGCGTTCAGCTTCAAATCGCCCAAACCACTCTAGCTTGGCCGGAGAGTCCCACACAAACTCATTCCAGCCTTCCCAGTAATCCACAAACGGATTTAGCTCGTACTCCCGGCGGTGGCGTTCAATGTACTGCCGCGCCGCCTCAGCCGGGTCTAGCACGCCAATCCAAGATTCTTCGTAGCCGTAAATCCGGCCCATCGTCACCGTCTCCGGTGAAATTTCTTTCACTTCGCGCATCCAGCCGTAATCACCCACAGATTTCACCACGCGCGGTTTCACGCGGCGGATATATTCCATGATGTTGGGGTCATACGGCCCAAAGGTGTGCAGGCCAATTTTGCTGGTGGCCAAATTCGCGCGGGGCTCCGGCCATAGGCTTGTGGAATATGTGCCCACCAGAAACGGCTCCGGCTCACGCGGCGGTGGCTGATAGTTGCGGAAAATAAGTGGTAAGTGGATTGGGCTAGGTGATGGAATGCTGATGACGGACGCGGCGGCCACCTGTGGTTGATCGTTAACCAATTCAAAGGGCAACGGCGTAATCTGCGGGGCGCGGCTCTCCGGTTGTGGAATCTCAAACGTGGGCGGCACAACCCCAGCCGCCGCCAGTGCAATTACCGGGGTGGGGGTGGCGCCCGCCGTGGCTTGGGCGGCCAACGTGCTGAGTGGTGCCACCGCTAACGTGGCATCGTTCTCTGGTGTTTCCGGCGGTTGCAACGCATAGCTCACCACGCCGCCCACCCCAATCGCCGCCAAGGCCAACAGCAACGCCAAGCTCACCCATAAATGTCCGTGCCATTCTTTCGGCCAATGCATGCGGGCAGTATCGTGTTTACGTTCGGCCTTGTCAACCAGACAGAAGAATGAAGGTTGGACGATTGCCGGAATGTGCTGTTTTGTGCGCTAGACGAGATTAAACCGAGCCGTGTGTTCCACTTCCCGAGAGATGTTATACTCGCGCCGCCTCTCATACAGGAGTGATTTATGCCTCGGCCTACCATCCTCATCACTGGCGCAAACGGCGAAATTGGCCACGGTTTAATTGAACATTTAGCGCAACGGGAAGGCTTGCGGATTGTGGCCTTGGATGTGCGAGCGTTAGATACCGGCTTACAAGCCAAATGCTTTCGCACCGTTGTGGGTGATATTTTGGAACCAGCGCTGTTAGAACGGCTTTCTGCCGAACATGACTTTGAAGCGGTATACCACTTGGCCGCAGTGCTTTCCACCAAAGCGGAACGGCAACCCGGCCTAGGCCACCGCGTGAATGTGGATGGCACCCTCAACCTGTTAGAAATGGCCGCCGAACAAGCGCGCCGTGATGGCCGCGATGTGAAATTCATCTTCCCGAGTTCCATTGCCGTGTACGGCTTGCCCAACTTAGAGCAAAAGCAGGCCGCTGGGCGCGTGAAGGAAACCGAGTGGTGTGAGCCGCGCACCATGTACGGCATCAATAAACTGTACTGCGAGCAATTAGGCCGCTACTTCGTCAATTACTTTCGGCAGTTGGATGCACAGGTGACTAACGGACGCGTGGATTTCCGGGGCTTGCGTTTCCCCGGCCTCATCAGCGCGCATACTTTGCCCACCGGCGGCACCAGTGATTTTGCGCCGGAGATGTTGCACCAAGCGGCCCAAGGCTTGCGCTACCATTGTTTTGTGCGGCGTGATACGCGCATTCCGTTTATGGCCATGCCAGATGCCATCACCGCGTTACTGCACCTCGCCGCCGCGCCGCGTGAAAGCTTAACGCGCTATGTGTACAACGTGGGCGCGTTCAACCCCTCGGCGGAAGAGGTTGAGCGCCTTCTATTCAATTACTTTGAAGGCACGCACGTAGAATTTTTGCCGGATATGCGCCGCCAAGCCATTGTAGATTCGTGGCCGGCAGATGTGGATGATTCTGCCGCGCGCGCGGATTGGGATTGGAGCCCGCGTTATGATTTACATGCGGCGTTTGATGCTTACTTAGTACCCGCCGTACGTGAGCGTTATTCTGCTTAATCGCCTTTGCTACGAAATGAAATTCCATCTGCCACCCCTCAGCCCGCTCCGGCCCAGTTTTGTGCTCTGTATTCTGTGCTCGGTGCTCTTA
>JAEURM010000369.1 GCA_016789245.1 Anaerolineales bacterium | reverse complement strand
AGAGTCTTTGGAAGAACTCTATTACGAGTTTTTGCCCGACGGCACCCTGCGCACCAATATGAGCGGAGCGCCTGAAACGGCTACGTATGCTGTCGAAAAAAATATCCTACAGCAAAGGCAGGGTAGGATAGAGGCCGATTACACTATCGAAGAACTGTCAGACTCGGTATTGATTCTCTCCGCCAATATCCGCAGTTTCGCTTTTCAGTTTAAACTGGCCAAGCGCAGTAGCACCGAAACTTTGCAATAGCCCATTTTATTTCAAGAAAAAAATTCTATCCGTTATGCACAGAGAGATCCATTCCTGGTATAGCCCACGGCTCAATAAAAATATGGAAATAGTGATGTACGGCCACTACGGCCCCGCATTGTTACTCCTACCCACTGCCGCTGCCGATTATCTGGAATACGAACGTTTTCTACTCATCGACGCCATCGCCAAGTATATTGACGAAGGCAAGGTGAAGGTGTTTTCTATTAACAGCATCAACTCAGAAAGCTGGCTCAACAACCATATGCACCCCCGGCACAAGAGTATCCGCCACCAGCAGTTTAACGCCTATGTGTACGAGGAAGTGGTGCCGTTTATCCGCAGCAAAACCAGTGAAGATACACCCATTATTACTTCGGGAGCTTCGCTGGGCGCCCTGCACTCCGCCAACCTGTATTTCAAGCGTCCCG
>JAEURM010000368.1 GCA_016789245.1 Anaerolineales bacterium | reverse complement strand
CGCCAAACAACGCCTGAAAAGTTTGCCGGCTCACGCCGATGTTCAACCGATAAACGCCCGGCCGGTTAAGCTGAGAAATTTGGTCATACTCATTATCTGCCGTAATCAGCGTGGCAAATGGAAGCACACGCTCTGATTTGTAGAAGAAGAACGTGTAGCCGTAGTTTTCTGAAGTTTCAACATCGGCAAACGTGGTGAAGATGTATTGGGCAATGGCGTTCTCGTCCATGATTTTCTCCTGTTTGCAAAACTCTAAGGGTGCGGCTAAAAAATGGTCTCAATCCCTGAAACAAGCACCCTGAGCATAATCGAAGGGTGCGAACCCGACTCTTTTCGACCGGCTTGGCATGCTTCCACTGCGCTCAGCACGCCTTCTATGAATTTTCAAACGCTCTCTTATGGCCTTCTTCGGCCTCGCCGCCCATGAAGCTTTTGGTACATATGCACTTCTTCTATCGCCTCGGCAGAACTCTGTTTAAATTCTTGCCATTTCGCGAAATGAAAGTCGCGGTATCGAGCCCACTTTTGGATAGTCGTCAATTTGGCAAACTCATTGAGTGATGCAATCGGTATCAACTCGTAATAAGTGTGTAGGTGATCTGGAGAGGCTAAAACACGATACTTAATTTCAAGCCATGCATATATCTGATTAGCTAAGATTCCTTCAAGTTCAACAGTGGGTTGTGCTTCATCGGAAATTGGACTCAACTTTGAGCAAACATGCAATCG
>JAEURM010000367.1 GCA_016789245.1 Anaerolineales bacterium | reverse complement strand
CATGTTCAAGTTCGAAGCGACAAAAGTCGGCAAAGAAACGGCGCTGGCACAAGTCGTTCGGCTGGTGGAGGAAGCCCAAGGGAGTAAAGCGCCTATCCAGAAGCTGGCCGACCAGGTGTCGTCGGTCTTTGTGCCGGTCGTCATCGTTATCGCCGCGCTCACCTTTCTCGGCTGGTATTTCATCGGCGGCTCGGGCTTCACGTCTGCGCTCATTAATCTGGTGGCGGTGCTCGTCATCGCTTGCCCGTGTGCGTTAGGCCTAGCCACACCAACTGCCATCATGGTTGGCACCGGCAAAGGCGCGGAGCGCGGCCTGCTGTTCAAGTCTTCGGAGGCGCTGGAGCGCGCGGGCAAAATCAAAACCGTGGTGCTGGATAAGACCGGCACCATCACCCGCGGCCGCCCCACCGTGACTGACATCGTGCTGAACGGCAGTGGTTTGAGCGACACGGAAGTGTTACGGCTGGCGGCTTCAGCCGAGAAGGGCAGTGAACATCCGCTGGCCGAGGCGATTGTGGCCGCCGCCACCGAGCGCGGGCTGAACGTCTCGCCGCTGGCGGGCTTTCAGGCGATTGAGGGGCAGGGCATCACCGCGGAAGTCGAGGGGCGCGAGATCATCGTCGGCAATCTGCGGATGATGGCGGCGCGCGGGCTGGCGCTGAACGGGCTCGATAAAGAAGTGACGCGCCTGCAAGGCGAAGCCAAGACGGCCATGGTGACGGCCATCAA
>JAEURM010000366.1 GCA_016789245.1 Anaerolineales bacterium | reverse complement strand
GCCGGTCACATCAATTCCAAAAGTGGTTAATGCGCCTTCCAATTTTTCGCCGCCTCGTGAAACGTAGCGTGGACCGGCATCAACTGTCAGCGTGGATTTCGGATCAATCGCCGTGGCAGGCTTGAGCGCGACCTGATCGTTCACTCGCACCTGTCCAGCCATGATCAAGGCATGGGCCTTCGAGCGCGATTCGGCCAATCCGCGTTCCAGAAGCAAAACATCCAACCTGATCTTGGGCATGAAAATATTGTATCAGGTAAAATAGGTGCATGTTAATCGCCCTGATCAAAACCATGCGCCCGCGGCAATGGACGAAAAATGTCTTTATTTTTGCCGCAATTGTCTTTGACAAACAGCTTTTTATCGTCGATTCTTTTCTACGAACCATTGCAGGCGCGGCTCTATTCTGCCTGATCTCCTCCTGCGTTTATATTTTCAACGATATTGCGGATGTGGAATCAGACCGCAAGCATCCTGAAAAGAAGAATCGCCCCATTGCTGCGGGCAAGTTATCCGTGAACGCTGCATGGATGGCGGGCATCGCGCTGGTGATCATCACATTGGGTCTGGCATTCCTTCTGGCAAACGCCTTTTGTGCGGTGCTCGTGGTTTATTTCGTGCTGAACATGGCATATTCGAAGTGGCTCAAACATATTCCCATCGTGGACGTATTCGTTCTTGCGGCAGGCTTTGTGCTGCGCGTTCACGCAGGCGTGACATTAATTCACG
>JAEURM010000365.1:515-743 GCA_016789245.1 Anaerolineales bacterium | reverse complement strand
ATCGACGCGACCTGGCCGCAGTCCGCCTCGACGTCACTGGGGTCAACGCTGATCCACGGGCGTTGGTCCTCGGAGCGGCGCGTCAGGAACGCCGACGCCGCGCCGCCGGCGCTGGAGAACTCGCCGCCGATCAGGAGTTCGCCCGACGGGTGTTGCGCAATTACCAGGCCGGTGAAACTCAATCCGGTTCCCATCTGAAGCCAGGCGGCGCTGTTCCAACGCGCCACG
>JAEURM010000365.1:0-505 GCA_016789245.1 Anaerolineales bacterium | reverse complement strand
GCGGCTCCGCGAAGCCGACCCGCTGTGCGTGAAGAAGCCGGTGGCGACGATGTTCCCCGAGGGCTCGACGCACAGGCCGCGGACCGCGTCGTTGAGTCCATTGCCCAGCGCGTGCCACGCCGCGCCATCCCAGCGGGCGATTCGGCTGGCGTTGGTGGTTCCCGCGAGCGTGAACCCGCCGCCGATCAGGATTTCTCCCGAGCTTGTGGCCGCGACGGCGGTCACGAATGCGTTGGTTCCGCCACCGACCGAACTCCACGCCTGTCCGTCCCATCGCGCGACGTGCGAGAGAACGGTCGCGCCGGAGCGAGTGAACTGTCCGACAGCGTACACCGAGCCGTCCGGGTGCGCCAGCAGCGCGAAGACGGCGGGGTCGTAGGTCATGGTGGTGGTCAGCCCCGCGCCCATGGGATGCCACTGGGTGCCGTCCCAGCGTGCGATCGCCTGGGCGGGCTGGCCATCGGCGCGCGTGAACTCACCGCCGGCGATGAGATCGCCGGTGGGA
>JAEURM010000364.1 GCA_016789245.1 Anaerolineales bacterium | reverse complement strand
GCAGTGCTCGAGCTGACGCACGAGCTCCTGCATCTCCACGGTCGTTAGCGTCTGGCCGGCGCGGATCGCGGCCCGCTTGCACACGCGCGCGATCAAGCGCGCCTCGACCTCGGCCTGCAACGGCGTCTCATCTTCTTCGAAGTCCTCAACCAGCACGCGCAGCGCCCGGGCCGGATCGAGCCGACCGAGCACGGTGGGCAGCGCGCGCACCAGGAACTGCTGGCCGCCAAAGGGCTCGACCGAGAACCCCAACTGGCCGAGCAACGGCAACTGACTCTCGATCAACTGCGCGGCCGACGGCGCGACCTCGACCACGGCCGGGGCCAGCAAAGCCTGGGAGACGACCTGCGAGGCCGCCGCCTGCAGCCGAAAGGCCTCGAACAAGATGCGCTCATGGGCGGCGTGCTGGTCGATCAGGTATAGGCCGTCGGGGCCTTCGGCCACGATATAGGCCGTGCCGATCTGGCCGATCACACGCAACAGGGGCATGCCCGCTGCCGGCAACGGCTGTTGGCCGGGCGCCGGCGGCGCGGGGTCGAGCGACAGGGGTTGGGCCACGGGCTGGGGCTCGGGCGCCGGGCTATCGGAGGCGGGCTCGGCGGTGGCCATCGGCAGGGCGCCGGGCGCGAGCGACCAGTCGGGCGACCACTGCAGGGCCGGCCGCTGTAAGGGCACGTCGTCACCGACGGCGGTGTCCCAGCGCCGCATCTGCACCTCGGGCACCGGCGCTTGCGCCACCAGCGCGCGCCGGACGG
>JAEURM010000363.1 GCA_016789245.1 Anaerolineales bacterium | reverse complement strand
TCACGTTGGATTGCGGCGTTCCGGCGAACGTCACGCTGGGGCTGCTCGTGTAGACCAGCCGACGGACGCCGTGCGCGCGGCAACCGTCGATCACGTATTGCGTGCCGAGCGTGTTCGTTTCGTAGAAAAGTTCCCACGGCCCCCAAATGCCCGCGACGGCGGCCGTATGGATGACCGCATCCACGTCGCGGCACGCTTCGACGACGGCCGAGCGATCGCGAATATCACCGAGCGCCACGCTAACGCCGGGCAACTCCAGGTTCGGTACGCTGCGGCGGCAGAAGGCTCGCACCTTGTCACCGCGCGCGGCCAGTTGCTCGACGATGTAATAGCCGAGAAAGCCCGCCGCGCCGGTGACGAGCACGTTCATGCCTGCGGCACTCCGAGCTTCTTCGCGGCCCACACGGCCAGCTTCTCGCGAAAGATTTTGGAGTTGTGCCGAATGTCGACGGGGAAGTTGGCGTGAAACAGCACCGTGCGCACGGCCGCGGTGACGGGATTCTTCGCCCCCAATGCCAAGATTTCGTCCTGCAACTGCTGCAATCCGCCGGGCAAAGTCACCGGTCGCCGAAGTTCGCAAACGATGACGGGTCGCTGATTGCCAATCGGCCCCACGCCGACCAAGGCCGTGCGAAAGAGCGCCGGATGCTGATTAAAAACGCCTTCGACGGGATCCGTGTAAAGCGTTCCGTCGGCCGTTCGCACGCGATGGGCTACGCGACCGCAGAACCAAAATCGATCGGCGCCGTCGAGGT
>JAEURM010000362.1 GCA_016789245.1 Anaerolineales bacterium | reverse complement strand
CAAATAATTACGGGCCACCTCCCGGATCGGCTGAAGAAAACTTCGGAAAAATCATGCAGCTCGATTTGGCTCCCTATCGCGACGAACTCGTTATTTCGACCAAAGCCGGATATCTGATGTGGCCTGGCCCATATGGTGAATGGGGAAGCCGAAAATATGTTCTTTCCAGCCTCGACCAAAGCCTGAAACGGATGAAACTTGACTATGTGGATATTTTTTATTCGCACCGGCCCGACCCCAACACTCCGCTGGAAGAAACAATGATGGCGCTCGATCAGGCTGTTCGTCAGGGGAAGGCGCTTTATGTGGGCGTTTCCAATTATCCGGCGGATAAAACAGCCGAAGCTGCACGAATTCTTAAATCGCTGGGTACTCCTTGTCTCATCCATCAGCCAAAATACTCCATGTTCGAACGTTGGGTGGAAGGTGGACTTTTGGATGTGCTGGGACGCGAAGGAATAGGATGTATCCCCTTCTCTCCATTGGCTCAAGGCCTATTAACCGACAAGTACCTGAATGGAATTCCTGAAGGATCGAGAGCATCAAAATCATGGGGATTCCTGAAACCCGAGCAGGTAGGGCCAGCCATTGAAAAAGTAAAGAAACTGAACGAAATAGCCCAAAAACGCGATCAGTCTTTGGCTCAAATGGCGCTGGTGTGGTTACTGAAAGATGAACGGGTGACCTCAGTCTTAATTGGCGCCAGTTCTGTGGCTCAACTCGACGATAATGTTGCCGCGCTGAAGAAAATGGAATTT